>JAZRTU010000001.1:0-2739 GCA_045652185.1 Eubacteriales bacterium
CAAAACATCACCAATTTATACCTTTTAAACATTTTGATTGACAAAATATAAAAAAACATTTATAATAATAAAGATAGTTATAAATATAAGGAGCAAAAAAGTGGAACATATCTCATATATCAGAAAAAGAATAAAAGAAAATGTCTCGAAAGTTATCGTCGGAAAAGAACATACCGTCGATATGCTCATCCTCACTCTCCTTTGCGGTGGTCACGCATTAATAGAAGACATCCCCGGAACAGGAAAGACCACCCTCGTTAAAACCTTTGCTGCAAGTTCTGATTGCAGCTTTAAACGTATCCAATTTACTCCCGACTTGATGCCCGGCGACGTTACAGGAATCAGCTTCTTCAACATAAAGAATAATGAATTTGAATTTATGGCAGGCCCTGTTTTCACAAATATCCTTCTTGCCGATGAAATAAACCGCGCAACCCCGAAAACACAATCGGGACTTCTTGAGTGTATGGAAGAGCACCAAGTAACTGTTGACGGAACGACCTATAAGCTCCCCGAACCCTTCATGGTCGTAGCAACCCAAAATAAAATCGAGTCTGCAGGGGTTTTTCAACTCCCCGAAGCACAGCTCGATAGATTTTTCTTGCGTATCTCAATGGGATACCCCTCAATGTCGGACGGTGTAAATATCCTCCGCCGCTTCGTGAACGATGACCCGCTTTCAAGAATAACACCTGTAATCGAAGGCGTAGATGTGCTCAAAGCACGTGAAGAGGTTAAAGCGATCTATGCCTCCGATGATATTTTTAGATATATCGTAGCAATATGTGAAGCAACACGTCAAAACGATGCCGTCGCACTTGGAGTAAGCCCGCGTGCATCACTCGCTCTAATGCGTGCATCACAAGCCTATGCAGGTATGAATGAGCGTACATACGTTATCCCCGATGACGTAAAGGCTGTAGCACCATACGTTCTTGCCCATCGCCTCGTGATGAAGAACTCCGCACGTTTCAAGAGTGGCGCAGACGATGCCGTTATAAAAGAAATACTCGAAAATATTAGCGCACCGACCGAAAACGTAGGCGGACAAATGTAATGAGAGACTATATCTTTGTCCTTGTCGCAGTTGCGATATTAATAATCATCGCAATAACTCTGTTTTTAAAGAAAACACGCAAAAAAACAATACAAAAGCTCGTCTATTCTCGTACTTTTTCTGAAAATGGAGCCTTCGAGGGCGACACGGTAATAATGACCGAAACAATCTATAATCCGAGCTTTTTGCCCGTTTTTCGTCTCGATATGGAGTATTATGTCTTTGAAGAATTGAAGATCGAAGGCTACGAAGCATCCAAAAAAGGCTCAATGCAATATTGTATTAGTCGCTTTAATCTGCTTCCGTTTATGCAGATCCAGCGTACTCACGTTATCCGCCTCAAAAAAAGAGGTTACTATAAACTAGATACCGCATCAGTATACACTAACAAAGATAACGTCTATTTCGAAGCACCTTGCGATATCTACGTTTATCCTCGTCAGCTTGATATGAATATCCCGCCGTCTCCGATGAATCTTCTACAAGGAGACGTAACGACAACGATGCGACTCGTTACCGATCCGTTTTCTTTTGATGGCGTTCGTGATTATCGTGTAGGCGACCCATTTAATTCGATCAACTTTAAACAGACCGCAAAAGCAGGGAAGTTGATGGTCAATAACCGTGAATATTCGTCGTCACGTCTTTTCAAGGTGTTCTTGAATTTTGATGCTGAAACGAAATTCGACCTCCAAACATCAGAGTATGAAAGCATGATGGAACAAGCACTATCGTTTGCATCATACCTTATCGACGAAGCAATACGCTTTGGATATAAAGTAGGTCTAAGCTCAAACTGCGTTCTCACCGATGGACGAATGAAACTTGAGACCGAGCTTGCTGGTGGTGATGATCATTTCGAGTACCTTCTTCGCGAAATGGCAATGATGCGTCCGCGAACAGGAGTGTCATTTGCCTCAATGTTGAAAAAAGGTGTTGAGGATACACTCACAATGACTGAAATATACATCTTTACAGTCGAGGTTACCGAAGCGATGGAGAATTATATCTACGATATGCGCCGTAGCGGTAATAGCATCAACGTAGTGCTGCTAAGACCGAAGGAGGATGGGGATGAGTAAACCAATAAAAGATTTTAAACACCTGATAAAAGCAATAACCTACCTCTTTATCTCTGTGGCGATGTATCAAACTAACCTTAATCTTCCCGAAGAAAATAAGTATTGGAAACAGTTCTTCGCGATCATTGCCGCAATATTTATATTTTTGACAATGCGCAATCTCCTAAAGCATATGAAAAAGGAGTATGGCGATAAAATCAAAAAGGCTGTCGAAAAAATGTGGCAGCGCTTCAGCGATTTTACAAAACGAATAAAAGAAAAAATAAAAAAACGTCTCGGAATAAAAGGGCGTAATATTTACTATGGCGCGCGTAATAAACGAAGCTTCATTTTCCCGAACGAAACGCGTACAAAACGCACATCGAGAGAAAAAGCAATGCGTTGGCGTGATATGGATACTAACGAAAAGAAAATACGCTATCTTTTCGCAATGTTTATCGTTCGGCGTATAAAAAGCGGTTATAATTATCGTCATTCTTATACTGCAAGGCAGGTGAAGAATGATCTTGCGGATGAAGATACATCACTCCTTTTCGATCTATATGAAGTGGCTAAATATACGTCCAACCCCCATATAAGCGAAGAAGAAGTAGATAAAGT
>JAZRTU010000002.1:0-5278 GCA_045652185.1 Eubacteriales bacterium
CTTTGAAAAGGTTGACGAAACTTTTGTATTATGGTGTTGTAGCCGTTTGCTACTCGAACCGCTTCACGGAATACGGCGCTGCCGCCGGATGATTTTATTATATTTCCGACAGTTTAAGAGAACTCTTGAAAGCTTCTTTAGAGCCTCCCAAAGCCTCTTGCACACTTTTTCCCCAACGGGTGCTTTCCTTTGCAAAAAAAGAAATCCCCAAGGAGCAACAGAGTGCCCGTTGGGGAAAAAGAATACAAAAAGTTTTGAAAGATTCTTAAGCCGGCGGAGACATATAATTAACAGTGGTGTTAGTATAATAGTGGGCTATTATCTCGCGGTAGTTTTTCCCCGCTTCAGCGAGTGTGTTTGCACCATACTGGCTGAGCCCGACGCCGTGTCCGTAACCGACCGTTGTGAAGGTGAAATATCCGTCAACGTATTCGATAGTGAAGTCAGTGCTTCTCAACTCTAACAACGAACGTATTTTCTTCGCGCTGATGACTGTGTTGCATATCTCAACGCTTGCCACCCGTCCGCTATCGTTATATTTCAACTCACCGATCCACGTTGTCGGGTTATAGAGCGGCTCGATCCCCTCGGGTTCGAGCAACGCTTTTAGCTCTGACGGCAAGAACGATCGCTTTTCTTCGTACTCGCGCTCCGCTTCAGGTGTTTCGACACTTTGGAGATACGGAACGTCCGCGCCCCAGATGTTTAGACAGCTCTCCGTTCGACTCGCTGATGCGGCGTGGAATACTGCGTTGATCGGCGCGCCGTTATATACGATATATTCGCCCGCTGTCGCGCTCGTCGCCTCAAGCATAACGCAATACGTATCCTCGGCTGTAATAACGCCATACGCTTCAACGGCATCTTCATATGTTCGATAGGCGACACAATGTCTGTAATCGGTGCAGATGTCAACATCATCATGCACCCCGTCACCGATCGGGTTGGTTATCGCATATATTATGTATGTACGTATTGCGACCGCCTGCGCTTTGAGTGCTTCGATATTAAACGATGCGGGCATCTCGGCATATAGCACTCGCGCGGTGAGTGTTTCGAGATCGACCGTTTCAACGGCGTCTTTCTTCGCGTTATAAACACGTATCTCGTCAAACGCTTGAACGGTGACGTCGGCGCTCACGGGCTGCGACTCGTCCTCGCTTTGTGTGATCTGCGACGTGTTTGACGTATTAGTCTTGACATTTGCGGTTGCTGCGCTGAGCATTATCGGCAATAATGTCGCCGCTGTGATGAAAAAAATAAACATTTTAACGTAGCTTTTCATATAGACCTCCGATAGTTTAATATTCTTTGTATAGTATATTTAATTTTAAGGTCATATATGAACTTTTTTTAGGATATGGTCATATAAAAATTTTCTTGCAAAAATTGCGTGTTTATGGTATACTATCAAAAATTAAGTTAGCAAACTAAACTACGACCGAAATGGAGGTCTTTATGGATAACAGAAACATCCCAAACGAACATAGACTCAATGTCAAGGAGATGATCGCCGAGGCGAGAAATACATATACGATCGCACCCGAGAATCTCAGATCGCCGCGAATCAAACGCGGACTTCGTAACGCCGATGGTACGGGTGTCGTTGCGGGTGTGACGGGGATCGGCTCGGTTCACGGCTACATCATCGACGAGAGCGAGAAGATCCCGCAAGACGGAAAACTCTACTACCGCGGCTATGACCTCGAGGATATCGTAAACTATTATGCCGAGAGCGAGCGTTTCGGCTATGAGGAGGTATCGTACCTTTTGTTGATGGGTAAGCTGCCGACTGAGAAGGAGCTCGACCACTACAACGAGGTGCTCAACTACTACCGTAACCTGCCGCCGCATTTCGTCGAGGATATGATCTTGAAATGCCCGTCGGAAAATATAATGAATAAAATGATGAGTGCATTGCTTGCGCTCTACTCATACGATGAGAAGGCTGACGACTGCTCGTTCGAGAACGTCGTCGTTCAAAGCTCGCAGATAATCGCGCGTATGCCGATAATCGCGGCATCTGCCTACTCGGTAAAACGCCATGTGTTCCAAAACAAGAGCCTTACACTCCACTATCCGAAGCTCGGGCTTTCGACGAGCGAGAACTTCCTTCGCGTTGTACGCTCGAACAAGACGTATACAAAAGAGGAAGCGAAGCTGCTCGACCTCTGCTTGATACTCCACGCGGAGCACGGCGGTGGTAACAACTCGACGTTTACTTGCCGTTCGCTCTCGTCGGCGGGAACGGACACCTATTCTGCGATAGCAGGCGCGCTCGGTGCGCTCAAAGGCCCGAAGCACGGTGGCGCGAATATCGCAGCGATAAAGATGCTCGACAATATGAAGACGAAGATCCGCGACGTTAACGATGACGAAGAGATCGCGGCGCATCTTGAAAAGATAATTATGAAAGAGGAAAACGACCACTCGGGACTCATCTATGGTATGGGACACGCGGTTTATACAAAGGGCGACCCGCGTGCGCGGATCCTCAAAAAATACGCAAAGACACTCACCGCATCGAGCGAATACAGCGATGATTTCAAATTGCTCGAGGCGACGGAGCGACTTGCGCCGACGTTGCTCGCAAAGCACAAGCCGAACATCCCCGCGCCCGATCACGTTTGCGCGAACATTGACCTCTATTCCGGCACAGTGTTCCGTATACTGAAGATCCCGACCGACATGTTCACCCCGTTGTTCGCGATAGCGCGTACTTCCGGCTGGTGTGCGCACCGTATGGAAGAAATGGTGACCTCGTCGAAAATATATCGACCTGCGTTCAAGACCTGCTCAACACCGCGTGAATATGTCACACCCGATAATCGCTGATCCGGTTATTTCGCGTTGTATTGTATTATATCACTCGGCGACCAAAGATTTTATATTGCATTTTCCCGACGATGTATCTACTACTTTGTCGGGAAGTTTTATTTAGTGGGTTAAAGGCACCCCTCAAAAAAGGATGCCCGCGACAGAAAAAATTTTTAATTAGTTAGCAAAGTTATTGAAAAAAACGGAAAAATATGTTATAATTATTTTACCAAAGTGTATCCTGCCGAGTTTGTGGCAGGAAGAAAGGAAATATTAACTATGAAAGCTATTATAAACGGTAAAATTATATTGCCGAACCAGATCATTGAAGATATGGCGCTTCTTTTCAATGAAAAGATCGTTGGTATCGTTGATAACGATGCCGCTAAATCGATGACCGATATCACAGAGATCATCGATGCTACCGGAAAATACGTTTCCCCCGGTCTTATCGATATCCATATCCACGGCTACCTCGGTGAAGAGGCTGCTGAGGGCGAAAAGGACGGAATCAAAAAGATCGCTGAAGGCATCTTGGCTAACGGTTGTACCGCTTGGTTGCCCACAACGATGACTGTTGCTAAACCCCAGATCGAAAAATCACTTAACGCTATCCGTGACCTCAAGGAAGATAGCTTGAAGGGCAAGGACGAATGGTGCGGCGCGCAAGTGCTCGGCGCAAACGTTGAAGGCCCGTTCATCAACCCGTCCAAAAAAGGCGCGCAAGCTGAAGAATATATCCTCAAGCCCGACGCTAAATTTATCAAAGAATATGCCGACGTTATCAAAATAATCTCTATCGCTCCCGAAATGGACGATGATTTCCAATGCATCAAAGAGGTTGCGGCAGACACAAACGTTGTTCTCTCTATCGGACATACAGGCGCTGATTTTGAAACAGCCGTTGCTTCCACAAAGGCGGGAATTTCCCACGTTACTCACCTTTTCAACGCTATGACGAGCCTTATGCATCGTGCACCCGGCGTTGTTGGTGCGGCGTTCGCGACAGACGTTTCCGTTGAGGTTATCGCTGACACGTTCCATATCCATCCCGGTCTTTACTCTGTTATAGACAAACTCAAGGGTGACAAAATGTGTCTTATCACCGACTGTGTTCGCGCAGGCGGTCTCGAAGACGGCGACTACACACTTGGCGGTCAAAAGATCATCGTTAAAGGTATCGAGTGCAGACTCGAGGACGGCACTATCGCAGGAAGCGTACTCAAGATCAACAATGCTGTTCGCAACGTTCGCGACAACACAGATATGCCGCTTTGGCAGATCGTTGCAGCTGCTTCCTATAACCCCGCTGTTGTTATCGGTGTATCCGATACTAAAGGTTCGCTCGAAGCAGGCAAGGATGCTGATATCATAATCACAGACGCAGACTTCAACGTTGAAGAAACGTTCGTAAGAGGCGTAAGCTACTATAAGAAATAAATAAGGAGTACCTAAAAAATGGATATCAAAGTAAAAGCTATACTTGATCCCCAATTTCAACCCCTCTCCGTTGTTGTGAGAGAGTTCAAAAAACGCGTTCAAGAAAACGAGAGCCAAAAGCTCGTTATCGGCGTTGTTCGTAACAAAGGCTATATCTCTACTTTCGAAACAGAGATACTTGCTGACGGTATTGACGATGCAGCTAACTTCAAATTTATCGAAAGACTCGCAAAATCCATGCTTTGGGTACGCGGCGGTTACAAAATAATCATCGCAGGCTCCAAAAAAGTTGCTGATTATATCGAAGCTGCATATAAAGAAGGCGGTATCCGTGAATTCGATGCTAACTTTATGGCTCGCGTATATGAAACACCCTTCGTTGTTGAGCACGCCTCTATCGAAAACGCACCCGTAACAAAAGAAGATGCAGCTCCTGTAGGACGTCACCTCGACGGTTGCCGTATCGGTTTTGACGCAGGCGGAAGCGACCGCAAGGTTTCCGCTGTTATCAACGGTGAAGCTGTTTATTCCGAAGAAGTTGTTTGGTTCCCGAAAACAAACAGCGATTGGAGATACCACTATGACGGAATCCTCCAAGCTATGAAAACTGCTGCATCACATATGCCCCGCGTTGACGGTATCGGCGTAAGTAGTGCAGGTGTATATATCGACAACAGAATCATGGTTGCATCGCTCTTCTTGAAGGTAAACGACGAGGACTTTGATGCACACGTTAAGAACATGTATCTCGACGTTGCGAAAGAGCTCGGCGAGAACATCCCCGTAGAAGTAGCAAACGACGGTGACGTTACTGCGCTCGCAGGTGCTATGGACCTCAACGACAACAACGTTCTCGGTATCGCAATGGGTACAAGTGAAGCAGGCGGTTATATTGACGCAGACGGCAATATTACAGGATGGCTTAATGAGCTTGCATTTGTTCCTGTTGATTTTAATGCTGATGCAATGGTTGACGAATGGTCAGGTGACTATGGTTGTGGTGTTAAGTATTTCTCACAGG
>JAZRTU010000003.1:0-3025 GCA_045652185.1 Eubacteriales bacterium
AGAAGAGGTTGGAGATATTGGACGTTACGCCCGTGGGAATTTCCTTGGTTATGTAAGTGACCTTGTTTGTGGTAACACTGTTATTATAGGTGTCCGCAATAGTCGCGTTAACTATGACGTTCTTCAAGGTGATGGAGGGAGCATAGTTTGCACCCGTGTAGTTAGCGTCCTTGCCAACTATCTGAACGATACCTGCGTGCGCACTGTCATATTTGAGGCCCGCAGTTGTCTTTGTCATTTGGCCGTAGAAAGCGGTATCTTCGATAGTGAGCTTACCGTAGCTTGCAGCAACGAGACCGCCGTGAAGTCTGTCCTTCTTCCACGTGTCCTGAAGAGTAGCGCCTACTACGCAGTTCTTGATAGTAAGATCTCCGCTCGGCATTACGCGTCCTGCCAAAATAGCGATAGACTGACCGCGAGCGAAAACGTTTACGTAGCTGTTGAGGTTTACGGAATCGATAGTAGCAGTTCCTTCAACGGTAGAGAATATTGCACCGGAGAAGTAGGAAACTGAAATGGTAGCACTGCTGATAACGAGATTCTTTACGGTAGCTGTCTTGCCCTTGGGAACTATTCCGAAGAGAGTACAGTCGTGAGCATCTCTATCGTCGCTCTCATAAGCAACGAAATTAAAGTTGTAAATGGAGTTACCCTTTCCGTCAAACGTTCCCCAGAAGCCGTAGTTCTGCATAACTGCGAACTCAAGCGGCTCTCTGGATTCGGGTCTTGTAGCGTCATCATCGATAGCGCCCTTGAGAAGCGCCCAGTTGTTGCCGCCAAGGTCTACGCTCTTGGTAAGCTCGACCGTTTTGCCCTCAAAGTTTTGAGGAGCATCAACGCCGATACCTGCGAGCAGGTCAGAGAAGCCAAGAACGTCAGCAGCATCTTCGAGAAGATACTTGTTTCCGTTTGCGGTATAAGCCGCGTCTGTGTACCAAGACGTGTCGGGGGTGATTTCCGCAGCGGAAGAGCCAAGCATCATCGCGGGGATCATGCTTGCGACCATTGCGACCAAAAGAAGTACAGTGATAAGTTTTTTCATTTTTTTCTCCTTTTCTGAAAAAGTTTTTATGCAAGATTTCGGAATCTCAAGCTACCGAAATTTAATGCCAATGCTTTTATTGGGGGATAATATTTGTTCTGTTTTCGAGATATAGGATATTTAATTCTTCATTTAACCATCGTGTTTGCATATCATCTCATAAATTTTAGCTTTACGTTCAGTTGCAAACGTTCCCACGAATATCCACCTTTTTTTCACATTATAGCACATAAATGCAACTTTGTCAAGAAGTTGGTTGAAAAATGTGTTCAACACTTCGTCGAAAATCATCATAAAATTTTGTTAAAAAATCAACAAAGAGCTTTTATTGATTTTTTTATAGAGTTGTGCTTTAATTATAATAGAATATAAAACGGAGTTAAAATATGAGAGATATGAAGATAATCACTTTGACCTTGAATCCCGCATTCGATATACATTGTTATGTGGAAAAGTTTTTGCCGTTTCACGAAAATCTCGCAACGATAACCGATAGAGAGGCTGGAGGTAAGGGCGTGAATATTTCACGCGCGCTTTGCGTAAACGGAGTGCAAAATCTTGCACTTGTCGTTCTTGGTGAGGAAAACGCGGATAACTTCAGAAAGAGCCTTGACCTCGATAAAATTGAATACCGTGAGATAACGGTAAAGGGAAGAATACGTGAAAATATAACTATCCATACGAGCGGCGCTGACGAGACTCGTATAAGCTTTTCGGGATTTGATACAGATGCGTCTTTGCTTGAGGCGGCCGAAGAGGCGATTGCAGACGTTGTTGAAAAAGGGACGTTTGTTACTTTTACGGGACGTATTCCGTCGGGGATATCTGTATCCGAAATAAAGTCCTTTCTTTCGGTTTTGAAGGATAAAGGCGCAAAGATAGTTATCGATTCAAAATCCTTTTCACTCGATGACCTTGTCGAAATAAAGCCGTGGCTTATAAAGCCCAATCAAGAGGAAATAAGCGAATATCTCGGACAGAACATAACCTCGTTTGAACAAGCGGTTGCCTCGGCGCAAGAGCTTTATAAAAAGGGAATAGATAACGTGATGATAAGTCTTGGAGATAAGGGCGCGTTGCTCGTCTGCTCCGATGGAGGATTTGAGGCGATCCCGCCGAGAGTAGAGGCGATATCCACCATTGGCGCGGGCGATAGCTCTATTGCGGGCTTTCTTGCCGCATCTGTTAATGGACTTTCATCTTGCGATCGTCTGCGTACCGCCGTCGCCTACGGCACGGCGGCGTGCTTGACTACGGGAACAAAACCGCCGAGAGCATATGATATTGAAGAGGTTTTGAAACAGATAATAGTTAAAAAAATTAAAATATGAAATTCAAACAAATTGCGGTTTATAGGGGAGATGTTTTTCAAAAATCAACCCCAAACATTATTTAGAACTGTCATCGCGACTAACAAGTAAGTCGGAGCGTAAGCGAACTTTCGGGGAGGAGAGCGTAAGCGAACCGAGACGAAAGCGAGGAGCGTAGCGACGAAGGGATATGTGATAGGTTATCGCTACCTTTCTCGGAATAAAGTAACATTTTTTAGAAATGGGTATCGAAAAACCAATAACTTCTACCGCCACGAGATCCCGCTCGTTCCTCGCGCTTTCAAAAACGCGCCACCTATGACACGTTTTTGAAAGTTCGCTTCGAAAACATCACACTGTGATGTTTCCTCGGCTACAACTTGCTTGCAAGTTGAGATGACATACGTGGGATGGCGGGTTGCAATATTTGTTTTGTTTGTGCACTGCCGTTTCGTCAAATCAAACACACCGACAAATCAAAATTTATCTATGTATGTAACTAAATTTAATAAAAAGTTCTTACAACACCTAAAGGAAAGGAAACGGAATGGATCTCGATATCAGTCTTATACTAAAGATCGTAGGCGTTGGAGTACTGGTGGCGGTATCAACGTCTATTTTGAATAAAACGGGCAGGGACGAGCAGGCGATGTTCGTAACGCTTGCGGGAATA
>JAZRTU010000004.1:0-33407 GCA_045652185.1 Eubacteriales bacterium
GACCGCTTGGCCTCCGACTTTAGTTATGAAAAGAAGAATAATTTCGCTTCTTTTATTGGTAGCTCTTTGCTTGGGGCTTTTCTCCTGCAACGGCGGTAATGATAATAGCCTCACAGTAAGTGATGAAAAAAGTGATGTTTCCGATGAAGTGAGTACGGAGGTCAGCGAACCGTTGCCTTTTGACGTCCCCGTTTCCACGGCTGATAATATGAAAGAACACGTAACTCTCGGCTGGTGGGATAACTTCGCAAAATTCAACTACGAAAACCTTTCTCTTTCCGATGCCCAACGCCTTGGCTCAGAAGCAGGCGGAAGCTATATGTCCGACGAGGGAAGAGGACTCTATTGGAGATATTATTCCAAACAGTCCAATAAAGCCACTATCGATGCTTGGCATAACGCAGGACTTAAAATAGGCGCGTGGATCGAAGGACAAGGTGACAGCCGTATCTCTATCGTTGCCGTCAAAAAGAATGAAGATGGCACGTATAAACAAGCAGGAAACGGAATGACCGAAATGCTTGCAAGCCATTGGTATAATTGGTCGAGCGGCGACCTATCTTCCTTCGGTGGTGCGAATGAAACGAAATGGATGGGTGTCCAATCGTTTGTAAACGGTGATAAATGGCAAGGTGAATATATCCTCGAAAACTTTAAAAACATCTTGACACCGACCTATCCCGACGGCAGAGAAGCGATCGGATACCTCGAGGACGATACGAAGCCTTATTCGGCGCTCCTCTATGACGCATGTGCAGCGAAGGATATCAACGGAAAATGGACTGCTGTTCCCGGAACAGTGGCTAATGGAGCAAATAACTTTGCAACGAGCTATGTTGACCCATATGGTGCAACGAAAAAGATCACCGATGGTGCAGTTGCGAAGGATACAGCATCACCGTTCTGGCTTTCATATAATATCGATTCGATCAACTTTTTCGCTGAGCTTGGAACAGACTGGTTCTGGTGCGATAACTGGAATGGCTGGGATAACTTCGGTGCAACTCCCATTGAAAGAGCGTTCGGTGACTGGAGCGAAGCGAATTTCAGAGAATATTTGAAAGCGCATCCCGAGTATGAGATAGCGAACGTCGATGAATTCAGCATCACCGATTATATGAAAACACAGCTCAAAGAATATAATGCATCCGCAAACGGCAATAATTTGCGCGAC
Organism: Eubacteriales bacterium; assembly: GCA_045652185.1. GTDB lineage: Bacteria > Bacillota > Clostridia > Oscillospirales > CAG-382 > UMGS1307. The sequence goes on from JAZRTU010000004.1 coordinate 1,175, forward strand.
GGCACTTGGAAAAACCAAAAATGGACGGAAAACGAAATTTGGCTCGCATATATGAGCTTCAAATCCGAGTCCAATAAAGCATATAATATCGGTATCTATGATGCAGTAAAGGCTGCAAGCGATAAAGTCGGAAAAGAAATAATCGTTGGCTCGAATGACTTCCCGTATCTCACCATAAACGGATACGATACAAAGAAAATGGACCTCGTTCATACTGAATATATGAACCACTATAACGCATCGACAGGCTCGATAGCCTCGGGCGATGCACCCTATTCCTATTCGGGACATACCTTCAATCTCTGTTCTAATACAACGAGATCGAAAAACGCAGTTTTGTGGTATTACCACGATTCACTCCCCGAAATGGGTAAAATGTATGGCTTTGAAGCGCTTGCGAATAACTGTACACTTTACGGCGGCGGTCAAACGACCGAGTCGATAGAGCTTGTGAATAAAACAATCGCAAAAACGAAGCGCTATTTCTCGGGAAGACAAATATATGCCGAGATCGGCGTTGTGTTCTGTGCAGAAAGCGAAACAACTTATTTCACACCGGGCGGAATAGATAACCTCAATACCGCAACGGCATATATGAGTTGGTGCCATGCGTTTGACGAGCTCAACATCCCCTATAGAAGCGTACAAATGCAAAATCTTGCCGATGAGATAGGAATGTTCAGTGTTCTCGTGCTTCCGCAGATCCGCGCAATAGACCAAAGCTATATCGACGAGGTTTTGAAGCCCTTCCTTGATAACGGCGGAACACTTATTATTACAGGAAAAGATTCGGGAAAATACAGCTCGATGAAAAACGGCTTGAAGCTCAATGACAGCGCGCTTCTTGTTGATTTCGCTAACGAATATAATGGCGACGGCGAGATAATCTACTATGAAACGAACTTCTTGAACGCATATATGCAAAAAGTCGCAACCAGCAACACACAAGATGCCGTTGATAAACTCAAGGAAGATTACCTTGACCAAGTCAGCGAGCTTTATAGTGAATTTTTGAAGGATGGAACACTTCTCCCACTCGCAACCTATGAGAACCTTCCCGAAAGTGTGGAGACTGTCCTCAACTATAACGTGACACAAAACCTCTACTTCTGTGATATCGTCAATATGCAATATACGAAGAATAACGACTCGTTGACCGCAGTGGAAGAAGGCGTTGAAGTAACTTTGAGACTTCCGTCGAGACTATGGGGCAAAGAGCTTGAGGTAACACTCTTCAACGGTAATTCGCTGATTACGATCAACCGTCCGAAAACGATCGATTTTGAGCTTGATGATGAGTTTGTAACCGTAACTCTCCCCGAGTTCAACTATTACGTAAGTATCATGATCGGCGTCGCTGAATAAGCACCCGACTCGATATACATAAATATTCTCAGGAGGAATTAACTAATGGAAAGAAAATATCTTGGTATGGATAAGAACGTGTGCTTCGGTCTTGCATATCTTCCTTTCTTCATTGTAATTCTTATTCCGATCCTTCTTCTTGCGACGGATAAAGAACTTACGGTTGATGAGAAGCGTATGTGCGTGGACGTTATTGCAATTCAATTGCTTGGCGGACTTCTTTCAGTTGTATGTGTAGGATTTGTACTTATGGTATTCGGCATCATCGCCGCTATCAAACGTTTCCAAGGCGACTTTGCTTGGAAAGTACCGCTTATCAGCAAAATTTCCGAAGCTATCATTAAATAATGAAAAGTCCGAAGCTGTTTATTTGCTCGGATATCCATGGTTCAGCGCGCTTCTGCTCGTTAATGCTCGATGCATTCGATCGTGAACGCGCTGATGCATTGATAATACTGGGCGACGTATTGTACCACGGACCGCGAAACGCGCTTCCAATGGAGTATGATGCACCGAAGGTCATCGCAATGCTCAATGAACGAAAAAAGGACATCATCTGTGTCCGCGGTAATTGTGACAGTGAGGTCGACCAAATGGTGCTCGAGTTCCCGATAATGTCGGATACCTCGACCATCTTTGTTGACGGCAAAAAGCTGTTTTTAACTCACGGCCATAAATACGGACCGCAGAACTTGCCGCCGATAGGCGTTTGTGACACTCTCCTTTTCGGACATACCCACGTTCCCACCGACGTTACCGTCGATGGCGTTCGTTGTGTCAACCCCGGCTCGGTGTCTATCCCAAAAGGCGGAAGTGCGAATTCATATATGATCTATGAAAACGAGCGCTTCATCTGGAAAACACTTGATGGTTCGATCTTTAATCCTTAAATAGTGCTATACTATATAGCTTAAAGGGGCTCTTTTAGAGTTTCCCTTTAGAATGCCTTGACGACTTCCTATCTTTTTTCGTCGAGGTATTTTTTTGTGTGAAAATAGAATTTTTGAGATATAGTTACATATATCTCGACGAAAAAAGCAATATAAAATCTTTGAGGGGATTCTTAAGGGGGACTTTCTATAGAAAGTCCCCCTTTAAGTTATATGATCGATCATTCAACAATAAGCTCGAAGCTCAGTATCTCAACGGGCTGGTATGCAGTACCCGCAACGTATATCTTCGCACCGCTGATGACGACCTTGCCGTCGTGAATATTACCCGATGCAATAGGAAGCGACGAAAGCGGGATCGTAACGTCAATAGTCTGGTTCGGCGTAACGTCACCCGTGTAGCTGTCGGTCTTGCAGTTGAAGTACGGATTCAAAACGAGATATTGCCCGTCTGCATAAGCGTTTGGCGATGCGCCATCGAAAAAGATGATAACGCTCGTGTTAACATTTGCCGTCGTGAGCTTGATCTTGAGCTTTGCCGTGCTAATGTCAACTCGGTACCCCTTGTCAAACGTGCATTGTGCATCGGGCCAAAGTCCGTTCGAGTTCGTCATCTTCAGCGTGTCGCCGCCTTTGACCGTCATCGTGCCTTGCTCAACGTACCAGCTGTCCTTGTCAAACGGAAGTATCTCCGTGTTTTCTGAAACGTCAATGAAATTGTCGTAATTTACTCTCTCTGCATTAGGGTCACTCGCGAAATGCTCCTTCAAATATGCCGAAATAGTTTCGGCAAACACCTTGTTTCCGAGCTCGCTGAGATGTATTCCGTCAGGCTTGACTACTTGCTTTATCGCATATTCATCGCAAGCCGCACGAACGTCAATAAGGTCGCATGAAAGCTCGTTCGCAACCTCGCGTGCCGCCTCGTTGTATGTGTCGAGCCATTCGAGAATATCGCGCCCGCCATAAAGATCGGGCGATTGACCTTGACTCGCAAAAAATACGTCCACGTCGAGTGGGTTCGTCGTGACGATCAGCGGAACTGCACCGATCTCACGCACCTTTTCAACAAGCTTCTTCATGTTGCGCTTGAACGCCTCGGGCGTGCATTTCGGCGTGTCCTTCGCCGTCATCAAAAGATCGTTCATCCCAAAGCAAAGCGTCACAAAATCAGGGTTCCTTGCTTTAACGAACGCATTGAAGCGTAAAAGCCCCTCTGCACTCGTGATCCCGCCGCGCGCACCGTTGAAAAATTCCATGTTGCATTCCATAGCGACCGTTTTTCCCCAGCTTCCGAGCGCCGTGATAGAGTCGCCGAAAACAACGAGCTTCGAGCCGTCGAGTATCTTTTCTTCGATTATCTCACTTTCTTCAACGCTCACGTCCGTGCTCTCCTCGACGCTTTGCGTGTCACTAACCACGTCGGATCCCTCGCCATTCGGGCTGCATGAAGCGAACATCGTGATAAATATGCATAAAACTAAAAATAAAGCCGTTTTTTTCAAATCCTTTACCCCTTTCGGTATCATTGGTTTTATTATAATCGATAAAAATAAAAAGTCAATATTAAGAAAAAATTAATAATTACCCACTATGATTTTAATATTTACTGTGATAAAATAAACTCAGAAAAGAAACAGGAGGTATGAAAAATGGCAACGATACTTGTCTGCGATGACGAAAGAGATATTGGGTCCGCCTTGAAAATATATCTAACCTCGGAAGGTCATGATGTCCTGATAGCACATAACGGACACGAAGCGCTTCGACTTCTCGAGGAAAACGAGGTGCATCTCGTTTTGCTTGATATAATGATGCCGATAATGGACGGTATAACGGCGTTGACAAAACTGCGTGAAACGATGAACGTACCCGTAATATTCCTCTCGGCAAAAAGTGAGGATACCGATAAAGTTCTCGGCTTGAACCTCGGCGCCGACGATTATATTACAAAGCCATTCAACCCCGTTGAGCTTCTCGCAAGAGTGAGATCCCATCTGCGAAGGTATATGTCGTTCGGTGGCAACGCTGAGAAAAAGCCGAGTATTATCGAGATAATGGGCTTGACGATAGATAAAGCACAGCATACCGTCACAGTCGACGGTAACGACGTTCGGTTGACACCGACCGAATTTGAAATATTGCTCTTGCTTGCCGAAAACAGAGGAACTTTGTTCTCGACAAAGGAGATATACTCACGAGTTTGGAACGAAAGCGTCTATGGAGCCGATAATACCGTCGCCGTCCATATCCGTCATTTGAGAGAAAAAATAGAAATAGACCCCGCAAACCCGAGATATATTAAGGTGATATGGGGGCAAGGATATAAGATAGTTTAATAGGGAGGACAAGATAATGAAAAATAAACGGATAAAGAAGATTGGCGTTGTTTTCCTCGTGCTTGTCAGCACGATCTTGCTCGCATCGTCGTGCGTGATGATAGTGTATAGCGCGGTGGACGGCGTGTATGAAAGAAATAAAACCTTTTTTAGTAGCAGCTTGTGTGAGTTTACTGTCGATATCTACGAGAAAGATTTTATCGAGTATTATAATTGTGTTCTCGGACAAACATCCGAGCTCTCAAAATATTCGGGCGAATCAAGAGAAAAGCTTCTTGAACGCTATGAAAAAATGTTCAGGCAGGAAAATTGTAACGTCTCGGTAGCGCTTATGCGTGCCGATAAGGTGATCTTTTCAAATTACGAGCTTGAGGACTACGCTTATGAATGTAAATACCTGTCGCATAGACTGTACCCTAACGCAACATTCTATCTGCGAATAGCATCCGAGGTGCATAAGGGAGACATCGTATATACTTATTATACGATTTGGAATTTTCTTCGCAATTATTCTGTGCTTGTATTTGCAGTCTTTCTTGGCTCATTGGCTTCTGTAATATATGGGCTCGTGAAGCTTTGCAAAATAGCCGGCGGAGATAAAGATGCAACAAACGAAAGCGGAAATGTCATTTGGCAGGGCGTTAGGATGTTCTGGTTCGATAAGCTCCCGCTTGAAATAATGAGTATCATATTCCTCGGCGGAATTGGATGTCTCGGTTACCTCAGCTTGCTTTTGAGCGTTGGAGTGTTGGACGAGTGCACGAAGGAGCTGATAAGAGAGTGTCCGTTTTACGTGCTTGGCACAGTCGTTGCGTTGTGGATCGTGATAGCATTGGCATTGATGGTTTACCTAACGACTTTTTCGAGACGTGTGAAGGCAAAAATGCTCATCAAAACAACGCTCGTCTATTACGTTGCGGCATCTATAAGGTATCTTCTAAATCTTGCATTTAAATTGACCGAAAACGTCTCGGGCGTGCTGAAAAGCATAGCTTTGGTGGTGCTTCTCGCTCTCGGTGACATCGCTTTGACGATCGCATCCAACGGAGAGATAACGCTGTTCGTGTTCCTTATACACATGATCTTTCTTTTGGTGCTTCTCTATTTCTTGCTTTGCTTGGGCGCAATAAAAAAGAAAATACAAAGCTTCTCGAAGGGTGACTTTTCGAAGAAACTCGACGGCGACAATATGTTCGGCTCGCTCAGAAAGTGCGTGGATGATATCAATTCCATCAGCGACGGCGTACAGGAAGAGGTAGTTCACAGAATGAAAAGCGAGCGGATGAAAACGGAGCTGATAACTAACGTCTCCCACGATATAAAAACACCGTTGACTTCAATAATAAACTATGTTGACCTTCTGAAGAAGGAAGAGCTTGAAAACGAGACGGCAAAGGAGTATATCGATGTTCTCGACCGTCAGTCGCAAAGACTCAAAAAATTGACCGATGACCTCGTTGAAGCTTCAAAGGCACAAGCGGGGTGTGTTACAGTCAACCGCACACCTATCGATATCTCGGAGCTTCTGAAGCAGGTCGTTGGCGAGTATTCCGAGCGCCTTTCGGAAAAAGCATTGAACCCGATAGTCGAGGATGATACGGGCGGTGTGACGTTGAACGCCGACGGAAAACTTATGTGGCGAGTATTCGATAATCTGTTCGGGAACGTATGTAAGTATTCGCTTGAAGGTACTCGAGTCTATATCGGTATGAAAAAGATCGGCGAAAAATGTGAGATATCAATTACAAACTATTCGAAATACCCTCTAAGCACGATCGACGAGGCTGAGCTTTTCGAACGCTTTGTCCGCGGCGATGCATCGAGAAGTACAGAGGGAAGCGGTCTCGGACTGTCAATAGCAAGAAGTTTTGTAGAGCTACATGAAGGAAATATGGAGCTGAAAATAGATTCCGACCTCTTTAAAGTAATAATAACATTGCCTTTGGTATAATTAAAAGGACGAAGAATTTCTGATTCTTCGTCCTGTTTTCATTCTTCTTTTTCTTCTATCGGCATGAAAACGACCTCTCCACCCGTGCTGATAACAGCTTCAAGCGGTACGTCGCCGAAAATAACCGTGCACACCTCGTTGCCGTCACCTTCGTTGAAATAGAGTGTCAGACTTTGCAACACATTTTCTTTGTCAAATACTAAGCTTGCGCAACCATATGCATCTCCAAATCCAAATGCTTCGGGGATAGGTGATGAAAAATCAAATTGCACACGCTTGTCGCCACCCGAAAACGAGAACACCTCCGTCGCAACCATATCTTCATAAGCGGATTTTTCTATGATCTCGTCGAGAAATATTTTCAAATATTCCAAAATTTCAGGTTTAAGCGCTTCAAAGTCAATTTCGCCCTCGCTCTTGTCGGAGAAGCTCGTTTGATGTACGTAGATCGAATTTTTTGTTCCGCTTTCTTCTTTGACTGTATAGGCGTAAATGTAATGTTGCCCATTGATCGCTTCCTGCTCTCCGAGCCCTTCCAACAACAATTTTGCATCTTTTTCGTCCAATTCGATCTCGGCGCCGTTCAACTGACGGAGCGAAAAGATACCGACGAGAAGAAGTACGACGGCGAGTGTCGCCAATACTATCGTAATTTGAAGTTTTTTGCTCATGATCTACCTCCGAAATCAATATGGCATCTCGGGTGAGATGAGCGCCGATATGAATTTATAAATACCTTGAAGCGTGTTATAAAGCATATCGGGCGCAAGAATAAGTCTTATCACCATCATAACGACACTCATTATCATCGCGACGATAGAGATCCAAATAGCTTGCTTAGCGAATTGCAAATACATTCCTTTCTCGACCTTCTTCGCGTGCTTGATGGCAAGGATTCCGAAAACGAACCCAAGCGGCATAAATATCAAACCGGTACAAGCGATCCCTGCGAGAAGCTTCGCGCGCTTTGCGTGGAACATCGTAACGTCGTCGAGCGAGCTAACGTTGCTGACGTCCATCATTTTAACTTTATTTCCGCATTTCGGACACTTCGGTTGTTGACCGTCGTGAACGAAACCGCAATAATCACATTGAGGCATAATTCTTCTCCTTAAGAATATATTACATTTATATTTTATAACATTATATTGGAAAATACAATAGTTTTTTTGTGAATTTTCTTTCACCAAACAATAATAATAACGCCAAAATCTTGATTTTTCAACTTTTGTGCTGTATAATAAAATATAATAGCATAATTATACGAATTGGAGAAATGTGATGATCTATTACGGTGAATCATCGAGAGAAAACGGTGTAAATTCCATAAGCGTCGAAATGTCGTTTGGTGAAGAAGAAGGCGCTTTCTATGGAAGTACAGGAATAAAAACACTCGATATGCTTTTGCTCAGCTTTTGTAAACAAGGTCATATCGATCTTACTGTTGACGTTGAAGAAACGAATGAATTCACGCCTGAAACCATCGCCGTTTTGATGGGGAATTGCACGAGAATGGCGCTTGACGGAGTGACTGATGAATTGATGGCAGTTTGCGAAGTACCGTTTGGTGAATCGCTCGGAAAAGCTGTGCTTGACCTTTCCGAAAACGCTTTGACAGCGTTTGTGTTCGAATGTGAACTTGACAACTCAAAATCGTATATACGCGATTTTCTAAAGACGTATACATATTCAATGGGTAAAACGATGCACATATATATTTACGGAAGCGGCGGCGACCAACATAAAGCCGAAGCGATATTCCGCTCGCTTGGAAAATGCTTCCTTGAATGCTTGAAATAGAAAAGAGATGTATAAAAATTGATATATGCAGATATGCATACACACACCGCCTTTTCCCACGATGCAAAGCAGGGAAGTGTAAACGGTAATTGTGAAGCGGCGATAAAGCTTGGAATGAAATACGTAGCCTTCACCGAGCATTATGACGTCGATATGTTAAAAACTTCGAAAACCCGCACCTTTGACCTCGACGGATACCGAAAGGCTGTGTTCGAAGCAAAGGAAAAGTATGCGGGAAAGATCGAGGTGCTCTATGGAATGGAGCTCGGTGACTGTATTAAGGAAAAAGAAGAATCCTTCCGCCTTGTTACGACAGAGCCGTTCGATTTCATAATAGGCTCGATCCACGCGCCGCGCCGCGAGTTCGATTTTTTGAGTATGACATACGATAAGACCGATGCGGAGATGATAGCTGTGTTCGAGGAATACCTCGAGGACCAACTTAACCAAATAGCGTGGGCAGTCGAAAACGGAGAAAGACGATTCGATGCCGTCGCACATATAACTTATCCATACAGATATTATCTTCAAAACGGCAGAGGATATCTGATGGACCTCAAAAAAGACTATTTTGAGGAGTTTTCGGAAATAATGAAGGCGTGTATAAAAAACAATATCGCGCTTGAATGTAATACTTCGGGACTTCGACAGCTAATGGGGGAACCACTCCCCAACGAAACGTTGCTTCGCCGTTATAAAGAGCTTGGCGGTGAGTTGATAACCGTCGGAAGTGATGCACATACTCCAACCGACGTTGGAAAGGGTATTGACGAGGTATATGAGTTGCTTCAAACGCTCGGATATAAATATACGACCGTCTATAAAAACAGAGAACCAATACAAATAAAAATATAAAAGGATGAAAATGATGGAAAAATCTCTTTTGAATCTACTGGAACAAGACGCAAGATTGACCGATAAACAAATCGCCGTTATGCTTGGAAAAGAAGTCGGTGATATAAAGAAAATGATCGAGGATTATGAAAAAGACGGAACGATACTCGGATATCGCGCCGTAATAGATTGGGATAAAGTAGGTAACGAGACTGTCAGCGCACTTATCGAATTGAAGATAACACCCCAAAAGGACAGAGGCTTTGACCATGTTGCAGAAAGAATATGCAATTACGACGAGGTAAAAAGTGTATATCTGATGAGCGGTGGGTTTGACCTTGCGCTCTTTATAGCCGGAAAAACGATGCGCGAGGTGGCATATTTCGTTGTTGAAAAGCTCGCGCCTCTTGAATTCGTAACTTCAACCGCAACACATTTCATTCTCCACAAATATAAAGAGGAAGGTATCCTTTTCGCACCGTCAAAAGAAGATGCAAGGACCAACGTATTATAATGTTTGATATAAATAGTGTACTCTCGGAGCGCGCGATGTCGCTGAAGCCTTCGGGAATAAGAAAATTTTTCGATATATTGGACGAAATGAAGGGCGTTGTGTCGTTGACCGTCGGACAACCCGATTTCGTAACACCTTGGCATATTCGCGAAGCGGCGATCAATAGCCTTGAGGATGGCAAAACATACTATACAAGCAACGCCGGACTTTTGGAGTTCAGAACTGAAATAGCCGAATATCAGAAACGTCGTTTCGGACTCGAATATGATCCTAAAAGCGAAATAATAGTAACGGTCGGCGGTAGTGAAGCGATAGATATTGCGTTTCGTGCCGTTTTAAATACAGGCGATGAGGTAATAATCCCCGAGCCTTGCTTCGTTTGCTATGCACCGCTCGTAACGATGTGTGGCGGTGTTCCCGTTCCGCTCTCGCTCGAGGAAAAGGACGATTTTAAATTGACTCCCGAAAAGCTGAAAAGCGCCTTGACCTCGAAAACGAAAGCTGTAGTGTTGGCGTTCCCGAACAACCCGACGGGCGCTATTATGACGAAGGAAGATCTTGAAAGAATAGAATCGGTTATCGTGAATACGAATGCTGTCATCATCAGCGACGAAATATACGCCGAGCTTACATACGGAACGAAGCATACGTCAATAGCTTCAATTGGAAATATGAGAGAACGAACGATAGTTATCGGCGGTTTTTCAAAAGCATACGCAATGACCGGTTGGAGACTCGGTTATACATTAGCACCAAAGGAATTTACCGTCCAAATGCTCAAATTGCATCAGTACGGTATAATGTGCGCACCTACGACGAGCCAATATGCCGCTATCCAAGCGCTCAAAAACGGCGATAGCGATATTGAATACATGAAATCGGAATATGATAAACGCCGCAGATTGATAACCTCAAGGCTCGAGGAGATGGGACTAAAATGCTTTATGCCCTATGGCGCATTTTACGTTTTCCCGAACATCTCCGAGTTTGGAATGACAAGCGAAAGATTTTGCGAGCGGTTGTTGTTTGAAAAGAATACTGCAATAGTGCCCGGAACGGCGTTCGGTGAATGTGGCGAGGGCTTTGCGAGAATATCATACGCATATTCTGTAAGACATATCGAAAAAGCGATGAATAATATAGAGGAATTTGTAAATGAGCTTAGAAAATAGCGTTTCCTATTATAAAGCCGACTCGTATCTTGAGGAAGAGATAACGGAGTGTGTGCGGAAGATATTTAACGATATCAACGCCGATGAACTTTTGGCGAATGCCAAGAAAATAGTCATAAAGCCGAACCTCGTAATAAAACGAGGCCCCGATGCTTGCTCGACAACTCATCCGATGATGTTGACAGCAGTAATGAAAGCTCTCGAAAAATATAATGCAAGAAAAATTATAGTTGAATCTCCCGGTGGATTTTTCAACGAATCAGTTCTGAAAGGGCTCTATAAAGCAACGGGATTCGAGGAAGCGGCAAAAAATAGCGGGTGTGAGCTGAATTTCGATATTGAATCGGTAACCATTCCCTCGAAACGTCACGATGTTATCGGCGAATTCAACGTGCTTAGAGAGTTTGAGGGCGCTGACGTTATAATAAATCTTTGTAAATTGAAAACCCATACGTTAACGACAATGAGCGCCGCTTCAAAGAATATGTATGGAGCGATCCCCGGACTTCAGAAGTTTGAACTTCACGCGAGATTTCCCGAAATAGAGCGTTTTTCAGCGATGGTGCTTGAACTTACGGAAACACTCTCGCCGAAGATAAATATAGTCGATGCCGTATACGGAATGGAAGGCAACGGCCCCAACAATGGTGAGGCAAGATTTTTCGGAGGCATTTTCGGAAGCAGATCGCCATACGTTTGTGACGTCGTTTGCCGCGATTACCTCGGACTCGATGAAAACAGCGTTGAAATGCTCGACGTTGCTTATCAAAGAGAATTGTGCCCGAGAAACATCGACGGCGTAGAGCTTGTCGGTGATGTTGAGGAATACAAAAAAAGAAAACTGAAAGATTTGAAAATGCCCGATACAAAGAAGCTCAACATCATAACTACGTTGACGCAAGGCTTCGGTGGACGCTTTCGAAAATTTCTCGAGTCGCGTCCCGTCGCAATGAAGGATTGTAAGGGCTGCGGAAAATGTGCTGATTTTTGCCCTGCTAAAGCCATAACGATAGTTAAAGGCAAAGCGAAAATAGCCAGAGATGCGTGTATAAAATGCTATTGCTGTCAAGAGTTGTGTCCGTTTGGCTTGATGGGTATTAAGAGATTTGGAATATTCGATTTGTAAGGATGTAAAATGAGTAACACTTTAGTTTTGAATGCCAATGCAAAAATCAACCTCACATTAGAAGTGGGTGGAAAAAGAGAAGACGGATATCATTCGTTGCGTTCAGTAATGGTGCCGATATCGCTTTTTGATACGATAAGCTTGACACGCTCCGACGATATTAGCTGCGAATGCTCAAGACCTATGCCCGTCGGTGATGATAATATTGCCCAAAAGGCAGCAAAGCAATTTTTTGCGGACACGGGAATAAACGGCGGAGTAGGTATCTTCATAAAAAAACGCATCCCCGTAAGCGCAGGAATGGGTGGCGGAAGCGCCGATGCGGCGGCAGTATTAAAAGGACTCAATGAGATGTATAACGCAGGACTGAGCAATGATGAGCTTTGCCAAATAGGCGTTAAGCTCGGAGCGGACGTGCCGTTTTGCATATATAACCGCCCTTGCTTTGCAGAGGGCATAGGTGAGGTGTTGACGCCGATCGCGATGGGCAGAACGCTTTCCCTCGTCGTAACTATCGGTAGTGAGGGAGCATCAACGAAGCATATGTATCAGATGCTCGATTCGATTGAAGACAGAGAAAGTTGGTCTCACGACAAGATGAAATATTATCTCGGCATCGGTAACCTCAAAAAGATAACGAAAAATCTCAGAAATGATTTTGAGCTTTGCTATGATGAAGAAAGCGGAGTTGCCGAGTCGAAACGTCTGCTGCTTGAAAACGGAGCGCTTGCCGCGTTGATGAGCGGTAGCGGAAGCTCTGTGTTTGGTGTATATCTAAAAATGAGCCTTGCCAAAGAAGCTGCAAAAGAGATCAGAAAAAAAGACAGATTTGCTTGGTTTTGTACAACAGTTTGATTAGATAATAAAAATGGTGTCTATAATCATTATGTAACGAAATGAAAGGACACCTTAATAATGAATAAAAAAACGATCATAACTTTTTGCCTCATCCTTTTTGTGATATCAATGCTGTTACCGTATATGCCAATACATAACGAGAAAGACATATACGATAGCGTGATAAGATTGCATATCATCGCAAATTCCGATAGCGAGTATGACCAAGCATTGAAATTGAAGGTTAGAGACGAAATACTGAAAACTCATTTTCTTGAAGAAGCAAACGATATGAACGATGCGAGTTTGATGATAGAAGCCAAAGCGGACGAGCTGCTTGAGTGCGCACGCGCGGTCTTGGTGGAAAACGGATGCCAAAGCGCCGTCTCGCTCGAATGGGGATATGAACGATATCCGACGAGATTGTATGAAGATACCGTCTATCCTGCGGGAAAATATCGTTCACTTAGAATTATAATAGGTGAAGGAGAAGGGAAGAATTGGTGGTGCGTTTTGTTCCCACCGCTTTGTACCAAAAGCGGCGTTGCCCAAATACCGCTTGATGACGAATCAAAAAAGACCTTCACCCTCGGCGGAGATAAAAAGTATACTATAAGATTAAAAATATTGGAATGGTTTTCGTTTTACGATTGAAACGGAGAAAAAGAGATGTTATATTGCGTAATAGGCAGAAGCGGGCACGGTAAAACAGAATATTTGATGACAACGATAAGCGAGCGGATCTCCACTCGCTCTTTTGTCATTGTACCCGAACAGCAATCTGTTGAAATGGAACAGCAGTTGTCGAAGAACGTCGGCGATATCTATAATATGTATTGCGAGGTCGTCAATTTCGACCGTCTTCCCGAACGAATATCGAGAGATATCGGCGGCGTGAAGGAAAAGTATATCGATACATCGGGAAAGGATATAATACTCAGCGCCGTCCTCGAGGAGCTTTCGGAAGTTCTTGAACAGTATAAAAATACATATCGCAGCGCAGACCATATAAAAAAGATACTCTCCGAGCTTGAGCAACTCAAAAGATATATGATAACCCCCGACTATTTAGGCGAATTGTCGAAAAAAACAGAAATAACGGACGTCAAGCTTTCAAAAAAATTGTCCGACCTTTCGTTGATACTTTCCTCGTATAATGAAAAATTCCAATCATCGCTTGACCCTTCTGATGCGATGGAACGCCTTGTCGAAAAAATAGACGGAATGAATTATTTTGACGGAATGAACGTCTATATCGACGGATACTATTCATATACCGGAAAAGAAATGGCGCTTGTCAGCGAAATATTGCGAAGTGCCAAAGACGTGTATATCACCTTTTGCCTCGACGATGACGAGATGTTTGCCGAGAATATGAGAACTTACAAGGCGATAAAACAGATCGCTTCGACCAATCACGTAAAAACGACCGACGTTTTTTTGAAGCATAATATAAGGCATAAAACGAAGGAGTTGCGCTATCTCGAAGCTAATATGTGGAATTATGGAGCGAAACCGATAGAAAACAGCGAGAACGTAATGCTTTTCAGATGTAAAGACGTGTTCGAAGAGAGTAGCGTAGTTGCATCACAAATACGTAAATTTATTCGAGAAGGATATCGCTTCAGTGATATCGGCATCGCGTTGCGCGATGCATCGGAATATAACGGCGTGCTCGATGTGGTGCTGAAAAAATATGATATTCCTTGCTTTATGTCGATAAAGGAGGAGCTTTCCTCGAAATCGATCATCGCGCTGACGCTTTCACTCATTGAGCTTGCGATAAGTGACTTCTCCGTTCAGAGTGTTAAAAATTATATTAAATCATCATATTCAACCTTGACTCTTGAGGAACGCGACGTGCTTGATGCATATGTCACGATGTGGGACCTCAGAGGCGAGGGTATGTATAAAAAAACGTGGAAAATGAACCCACGCGGATACAAAGAGGAGCTGACCAAGGATGATATCTTGAACTTGAAGCTTGTTAACAGCGCAAAGAACAAGTTCTATCGTTCCGTTTGTGAATTCGTCAGAATATTGAAAGGCAAAAGCCTCACCTATTCAATAGCGGCAAACGTTTTGTATGACCACCTTATCTCAATAAATGCCGACGAAAAATTGCTTGAAAAAGCAAAACTCTATCGTGAGCTTGGCGAGGAAGACAGATGTGTTGGACTTTTGTCTGTCTGGAGCGTTATGATAAAGCTGATAGACCAGCTTCACGAGGTCGGCGGTGACGGAGCAGTGAAGCTGCGCGGATTTTTAGAAACGCTAAAAATGATGATCAGCGAATACGAGATAGGTTTAATACCGACTTCCAACGACGAGGTAACCGTCGGCGAAGCCCAATTGATGCGCTTTACCGACAAAAAGATCTTGTTCATTATGGGTGTGAACGAGGGTGTGTTTCCGTCGAACAGTGTCGGCAGCGACCTCTTTACAGAACGTGAGCGAAAAACACTCGACAGCTTTAATTTCGAAGCAACGTTGACTTCTCCGAGAGCGCAGTGCAGAGAGCATTTTCTCTTCTACCGCACGGCAGTATCGCCGTCGGAAAAGCTGATCCTTTCCTATACGATGTCGGGTACTTCCGGTGACAAACGAAGCCCATCCGTTGCGGTTATGAGCGTGTCTCGGCTTTTCGATGATCTTGAGGCAAAAGAGATCGACGGCGAGTTCTTGATCGAAAACAAAAATACAGCGCTCGAGTACTTCTCAAAACTTCCCAAAGATGTAAAAGCATATCTGGAATCTCAGGGCGTGGAACAGATAGACGGAATAACCCCAAATAGCGAAACGATCAACATTGACGTTGATAGCCTATATCTCTCGCCATCTTCCGTCGAAAGATACGGACTTTGTCCATTCTCGTTCTTCGGGAAATATCTTCTCGCGTTGCGTGAAACTAAAAAAGCAAAATTCGAAAATTCCGAAACGGGAACATTTATCCATAAATTGCTCGAGGATTTTATGTGCGAGTATTCTGAAAATATCCGCGAGGTCACCGATGATATGATCGAAACGAGCGTGAAACGAAACGCCGCCGAATTTGCGAAAGTGTTCGTGCCGAACGACGAGCTTACGAACAGATTTGAATATCGATTAAAGCGTTTAACGGTGATGGCTGTCGAGATAATAAAGAATTTGCGCGATGAGTTTATAAGCGGTGATTTTGAGCCGCGTGAGTTCGAACGCCGAGTCAGCGCAAGTATTGACTTTGACGATGATACGACGAAGCTTTCGGGAATAATCGACAGAGTTGACGTGCTTGAGCATGAAGGAAAACGTCTCGTTCGTATAGTAGATTATAAAACAGGTCAAAAAGAGTTGCGTCTTGACGACGTGCTTGACGGCTTGTCGCTCCAAATGCTTTTGTATCTGTTCTCGTATTGCAAAGAGACCGATTCCTATCCGTGCGGAGCAATGTATATGTATGCCGCCGCCCCCGACGAGCAGGAGGATAAAAGCGGTAATTTTAAGGAAAAACTGAAAAAGAGCCTGAAACGAAGCGGCATATTTATAGATGATATCGATATATTGATGAAGATGGAGCATGGTGGTGTAGGGACGTACCTTCCGGTGAAAATGAAAAAGGACGGAACACTCTATAAAAATTCGCCCGTTCTCTCCGAAACGGGATTTAATGAGCTTGAACAATATATCTATGAATATATAAGAAAGACAGCATCATCAATAAGAAACGGCAAGCTCGGTGTCAGACCGGTCGTAAACAGTAAAACGGATGCTTGTAAGTATTGTAAGCTAAGACCGCTGTGCCGTGTAACAGAGGATATGAAAATAGCCCGTCCTATCCTCGATGAAAAAATGACAAAATGGGCAGAAAAGATCAGAAAGGAAACGAGCGATGGCATGGACGGTGTCGCAGACCAAAGCAATTGAAGACAGAGGGCATACGCTTCTCGTGTCCGCAGGCGCGGGCGCAGGTAAGACGTCGTGCTTGACTGAGCGTATCGCTCGTCGCCTCGTTGATAATGGCAAACATGATGATAACGGAACCGAGCTTGGATACGATATATCAGATATCCTCGTCGTTACGTTCACAAAAGCGGCAGCAGCAGATATAAAAGAAAAGCTTTATAAAAATCTCGCCAATCGACTTAGCGAAGATCCCAACAATAAAGGGCTTTTCTCTCAGCTTATGGGGGTAGGAAGCGCGCGCATCTCAACGATACATAGCTTTTGTCTTGATTTGATAAAAGACAATTTTCAAAAGCTTGACGTATCCCCGTCGGTGAGAGTGCTTGATGATACCGAAGGCGAACAGATAAAGTCGAAAATACAAAAACGTCTACTTGACGATAAATATGACGAAGGCGACGAGAATTTTTTGGAGCTTGTTGAAAGCTTCACCTCGCTTAATAACGATAACGAGCTTGAAAAAATGCTGCTCGAAATATATGATAAGATCCGCTCGTTCCCCGAACCGTTTGAGTGGCTTGAGAGAATGATATCCCGCCTCGAAAAAGAAACGAGATTTGTCGAGTTTTATGATTGTGAGATCGGAAAACGTCTGAAAAAAGTTAAAGATTCATCTCTCAAAAAAATATTTGCGTTACTCGACGAGGTCAAAGAGCTTGTTTCGAGCGCCTGCAACCCTGTTTATTATAATCACTTCGCATACCACGAAGCAGCTTGCGAATTTCTATCCTCCTCCGAAAAATACGAGGAGTCGAGAGCGGCATTCAATTATAAGCCGACAAATTTATATACGAAAAAGCTTTGCGAAGAGGATGCCGAAAGACTTCGCGCTTTGAAACAGGAAATATACGATAACGGTGTCAAAAAACTCGCAACGTATTATGAAGACGACAGCGAAGAGATAAGAGAAGATCTGATAAAAACAGTCAAAATGATGCGCGAGATATACTCGCTTGAAAAAGAGTTCGACAAACGCTTCACCGAAAAGAAGCGCGAGCTCGGAGTGCTCGATTATTCCGACCTCGAGCATTATACGTATTCGTTGCTCAAAAACGAGAATGGTAGCGACAGCGATATTTGTCTCTCAATGCGCGAAAGCCTGAAAGAGATATATATCGACGAATATCAAGATATCAACCCGCTTCAAGATGAGATATTCAGACGTATCAGAAAAGAAAATAATTGCTTTATGGTTGGCGACGTAAAGCAAAGTATATATCGTTTCCGTAACGCCGAGCCTTCGATATTTATGGGATATAACGATAGCTTTCCGCTTCTTGAAAACGCTATATGCGAGGGCAAACTTTTTTTGAGGGAGAATTTTCGTTGTTCGCAAAATATAGTGAACTATGTAAACAGAATATTCCGCGCCGTATATACGAAAGAAAACGGAGCGAGCGGATACGGTGATAACGAAGCGCTCGTGTTTGGCGAAACGGAGCTTTGTGACTATCCCGTTGTGACGGTGAAATGCGAGACACTTGCCGACGAGGCAGAATATACGGCTCGTGAGATAGCGAGAGCGGTAAGCAACGGTGAGTATGAATATAACGACGTCGCGTTGCTTTTGCGTTCTGTAAAAACATCGTCGAGCGACTATATCGAGGCGTTCAAAAAATACGGTATCCCGTTCATAATCGAGCAAAACGGAGACTTTCTTGCTCGTCCCGAGGTGCTTTTGGCAATGTCGCTTCTTCGTGCCATCGATAACCCGATGGACGATATTTCACTCGCCGCGTCGATGATGAGCCCCGTGTTTGATTTTGGCGCGGAAGAGCTTTATGAAATACGAAAAGCGGGAAGAAAAAAAGAACTTTTCCGTTGTTTGCAAACATGCGCGAATGAGCGCGATCGAACAAAAAAATATAAATTGCTGAAAACGAACACAAAAACTTCTTTTCCGCGTATCGTTACATCGATCCCTCGCGAAACAAATCTACCGCTTAAATTGAAGAAAAAATGTCAAAACGTGATCATAACACTCAATTCGTGGCGAACACTTTGCGAGAATATGACGACCGAGTCGCTTTTGTGGTATCTTTATACAACCACTCCGATTTATAGCGGTGTTGATTCCGCAGACGGACGAAGCAACCTCATCTTGCTCTATGAGTACGCAAGAAGCTTCGAAGGAAGCGCCTTCAAAGGCCTTTCGGCATTCGTTGAGTATTATAATGACGTGTCGGCAAGCCTCTCGAAGCTCGGCGAAGCGGCGGGCGAGGTCGGTGAAGGCGTAAAAATAATGTCCGTCCATAAATCAAAAGGACTTGATTTCCCGATCGTGTTTGTCGGCGGGCTTGGAAAACGCCCAAATTTAAGTGACCTTAATAAAAAATATCTGATCAGCCGTAAAAACGGACTTTCGTTCCGTTTCCGCAACGGTGAAGAACGAAAAAAGGAAGACACACTTCTTCGCCGCCTCGATGCATACGACGAAAAGAACGAGCAATTTGTTGAAGAAATGAGGCTTTTGTACGTTGCTCTGACACGTGCGAAAAAACGCCTTTTCGTGCTTGGAAACGAAAGCTCGGGAAGTTCAATGTTCAGCTTGCTTATCGAAACGATAAGCAACACGCCCGAAACGAAAATAATCGAGTATATTGCGCAAAACGGGGAAGTGGATGCAGCAGAAAAAACGGCAACGAAGCTGATCGATATAACGGTCGATGAATTGAAAACTCGACTCGAATATAAATATCCGTACAGAGGCTCGATAAGAAAAGTCTCCGTTTCAGAGCTGAAGCTTGACGACAGAGGCATATACGAGCCGACGGTAAATCGTTCGATAATAATGGAGCGCCCCTCGTTTTGCTCACCACACAAGAGCGGCGCGGCGCGCGGTACAGCAATGCACGAGTTTATGCAGTTTTGCGATTTTCAAAGCGCGGTGCTTGTCGGCGTAGCAGAGGAGGCAAAACGGCTTTGCGCGGCAAAAATGTTGACCGATGACCAGTTGTTACTGTTGAATGTCAAAAAGCTCGAAAGCTTCTTTCACTCAAACCTTTATTCCCAAATAAAAGCATCACCGCGAGTATATCGCGAAAAACGCTTTTCGATAAACGAAAGTGCTAGCCTAATTGGAAACGATGAGAACGAAAGCCTTCTCGTTCAGGGCGTTATCGACCTGTTCTTCGAAAACGAAGACGGAAGCTATACCGTTGTCGATTATAAGACCGATTCTGTCGGTGAAAATGACGAGATCCTGTTAATAGAGCACCACCGTTCTCAAATCCAATATTATATCCGTGCAGTTGAAAAAATAACGGGCGGAAAAGTCTCACGCGCAGTTATCTATTCGTTTTCTCTTGAAAGGGAAGTCGAGCTTTTGGAAATATGATAAAACCGGCAAAAGAATAGTACCCGTTCCGATGATACAAGTCACAATGTCGCCGGATGAAACGGTGAATGAATGTACGATATACCCGATAACCGCCGACGAGACGAGCGGAAAAATGATATATCGAAAAGCTTCCGTTTTGAACCCCGTGGCTTTTTTGAGTCGCGCGTAGCAAAGTGCAAACGTGAATACGTTTGAAATAACAAGAAGCAAAAGATATCCGTCAACTCCCGTCCTCGGTATCAAAATCGTAATAGCGGCAATACGGAAAATCGAATTATAAATATTACATCGGAGAGTAAAATAATGCTCTCCGATTCCGTTTAATATCCCAACGGAGATCGTTTCGATATACATCATCGGATTTATAAGCGCGAGTATTCGAAGTGAGCGAACACAGTCCTGACTATGATAGAAAAGAGCGGAAAATTCATTTGCGAAAATAAAAAACACAGCGCTGATCATAATTGAGAATACCCAAGAAAGCGAGATGACCTTTTTCGTGGTAGATCGTAGACGGTCGCTTTGTTTTTTCTCTGAATATTGGGTTACACGTGGGATCAAAAGTGAAACGAATGATGAGATGAACGAAAACGGAAAAAACAAAAGCGGGATCGTCATCCCTCGTATCACACCGAAATCCGAGAGGGATTGCGCCTTGTCACCGCCGTAAAGCTCAAAGCATCGCGGTATCAAAACACTCTCGCCTGTGTGAAGTAACGTCGTGATATACGAACCGATGGCAAGCGGCACGATAAGCTTGATAATGTCCTTGTATTTTACGGAAGCGCTTATTTTGCTGCTTTTCGGTTTTCCCGTAAACAAATAGATGATCAGACAATAAATAAAAGAAGCCGCTTCTCCGATAGTAGTTCCCCAAACTATTCCGAGACAAAGACGTCCCGAATCTGTGACGTCAGTTAATACAAATGAGAACAGATAAACACTTACAAATATCTTAACAAGCTGCTCAAATATCATCGAAGTAGCATTCTTCCAAGCCTTTCCCTCGGCGAGGAAATACCCTTTGAAGCACGCGCACGGCGAAATGAAAATCATACTCAGCGCAAGAATACGTATCGGCTCGGTTATTCGCGCATCGCCCATGATCGTCGTCGCGACGAACGAGGACGAAGAAAGAAGCGTGATCATCCCGAAAACCGATATCGCGAGCGATAAAGAAATACATTTAAAAAGCGCTCTCCTGCTTTCTTGTGTCGCTTCCGAGCCGTCCATCTTTTTTGCAGCTAACTGTGATACACAAACGGAAAACCCCGCAGTCGCAAACGTGGCGAATAAGGTGTATACCGACATGATAACTTGATAAAGCCCGATCCCCTCGCTACCGATACGCGACGTCAAATATAACCGAAACCACATCCCGAGAAATTTCGATAAAAACGAGAATGCGGTCAAAATAGTAGCGCCGAGCGCAAGGTTTTTTTGTTTGTTTTCGTTCATATCTGTCTCCTTGACCAAAAAATAATCACACAGTATATGTTTATTTGGAAAGAAGTGAAAAAATTCGAAAACCTATTGCCACATCTAAAAAAATGTGTTATAATAGTTTGGATTTTGATAAATAATGTTCGCTTTTGAAAGTGAGGAAATAAAAAATGGTTGAAGAACAAATTAAATTTTTGAAACAATATGATAGCGACGTTGCTGATGCTATATCGGCAGAGCTTGGAAGACAAAGACGTAATATCGAGCTTATCGCATCTGAAAACTTCGTTTCCGAAGCAGTGCTTGCGGCAATGGGAACAGTGCTCACAAACAAATATGCAGAAGGCTACCCCGGAAGAAGATATTACGGCGGATGCGAATGCGTTGACGTTGTTGAGAATATCGCGATCGAACGCGCAAAAGAACTTTTCGGCGCAGAACACGCAAACGTACAACCTCATAGCGGCGCTCAAGCAAACACAGCTGTTTATATAGCACTCTTGAACCCCGGCGACACAATTATGGGTATGTCTCTCGCGCACGGCGGCCACCTCACACACGGTAGCGGCGTAAATATCTCGGGTAAATACTTTAACGTTGTTCCTTACGGCGTAGACCCCGAAACACATGTTATCAACTACGACGAAGTTGAAAGAATAGCAATGGAATGTAAGCCGAAGCTCATCGTAGCGGGCGCATCTGCATATCCGAGAACAATAGATTTTGAAAGATTTTCTCAAATCGCGAAAAAAGTCGGCGCGCTCTTGATGGTAGATATGGCTCATATCGCAGGTCTTGTAGCGGCAGGTCTCCATCCCAGCCCCGTTCCCTATGCCGATATCGTTACAACAACGACACATAAAACTCTCCGCGGACCTCGTGGCGGTTTGATACTTTGTAAAGAAGAACTTGCAAAAGCGATCGATAAAGGTATCTTCCCCGGCTCTCAAGGCGGTCCTCTTATGCATATCATCGCAGGTAAAGCAGTATGCTTCAAAGAAGCGCTCAGCGATGACTTCAAAAAATATCAACAACAGATCGTTAAGAACGCAGCCGCACTTGCCGATGCTTTGAAAAAAGAAGGCTTTGACCTCGTTTCCGACGGTACTGATAACCACCTTATGCTCGTTGACCTCCGTCCGTTCGATATTACAGGTAAAGAAATGGAGCATAGACTCGACGAGGTATATATCACAGTCAATAAAAACTCTATCCCCAACGACCCTCAAAAACCCACCATCACAAGCGGTATCCGTGTAGGCACACCTGCCGCAACAACAAGAGGATTCGTTGAAGAAGATATGGTTGAGATCGCACGTCTTATGAAGCTCACCGCAACAGAATTCGAAACCAAAAAGGATTATATCCGCGAATGTGTTGCAGCTCTCTGCGATAAACACCCGCTTTATTAATAAGAATAAAAAAGTCTTTCGCCTTGCCCAAGTGTTCCTAAGGACACTTGGGCAGTTTTATTCGCCAAAGGCGAGTGATATTGCTTCGCAGTTATATTCGGCTAATGCCGAGTGATATTGCCTTCGGCAGTTTAAGGCGAATAAAATATCACTGCAAGGCGAAGCCCATGCAATATCACTTTTGCGGTAGCAAAAATATAACGCTGTCGAAGACAGCATATCACTCAAAACCATCAGGAAGAGCGCACTTACTCACCACCAACGGCGGTAGTGCTAATGCTAAAAAGCCGATACGGAAATAAATCCATATCGGCTTTTTTTACTGTTCCTTAGCACCCGAACCTAAGGCGAAAGACTCTTTTTTTATCTCTTTAAATATTCATACGGATATCTTGCGTTGCTTTGGCGGTCTACACCGTCTTGCGTTAATATCTTCGTTGTTGCGCCTGAACCACATCCATATATCGAATGCGTTTCGTCTGTCGAAACAATGTTGTAAATGCAAGATCTCCCATCAAGTGTGAACCCACAATTCTCACCGCTTCCGACCGTCTTTTTCTGGCGGTAGAGGTAGTAGGGTGAATATCCGTTTTCGAAAAGCCGTGTGTGAGAGCGTGAGAGCCGTTTTAAAACGTCAGAGCCGAGTGGGTCGTATGACGATGGATCATTTGAGAGAAGTGATGCATTTTTGACGGTCAGCGAATGGATAGTGACGTTTTCGAACCCAAACGAAAGCACGTCGGAAACAGTTTTGTCGAAACGCTCATCGTTGTCCTCGGGAAGCCCGACGATGATGTCGGCGTTGCGCGAATGAAACCCGATCTTTTCAGAAATCGAAGCCGCCTCATAAAAAAGCGCAGAGCCGTGACTTCGCCCGATAGCCTTCAAAACTTCGTCGTTCGTCGATTGCGGATTGATGCTGATACGAGTTACACCGAAATCCTTCGCCAATCGTAGTTTTTCTTCGGTTATCGTGTCCGGACGTCCCGCCTCAAAAGTGTATTCAATAACGTCGTCCATCGGGAAATATCGTTCAATAGCGGAAAAAAGAGACTTTTCTTGCTCGAGTGAGAGTATCGACGGCGTGCCGCCTCCAATATAAACGCCCTTTAACGTATGCGCGTTCCTTTTCATCATCGTTGCCTTTTCAACCAGCTCGGTCTCGAGTGACTTTAGATAATCGGGAAGAAGTGAGTTTAGCTTTTTCGATTCAAGCGCGACGAACGAGCAGTATGAACATCTCGTCGGACAAAACGGTATCGAAACGTAAAGAAAACAGTCGTCATTTTTGAGCTTTTCCAACTCACGCATTGCGTTTTTTGCAGTAGCGATAGATAGCGCAGTCTTTTCGGCGCTTATCGCATAATCTTTTTCAAATAGCCTTGCAACAGTATCTTCGTCGAATCGTCGCAAATAATATTCAGCGCGAATAACAGGACGAAGCCCCGCAAGATGTCCCCAACAAGGCGAAAATCCGAAAAGCTTTTTCCCGCATTCAATAAAGCAAAGCCCCGTGATGATCTCGGCGACTTGGTTTCTGTCCATCGGGATCGACGTGGCGTTGTCTCTTTCGCAGTATTCCGCTTCTTCGGTAAAAACGCCTGCCTTTATCGTCGCTTTTGCGAAAATACAGCCGTTTTCCTCACCCAAAAAGAAATATGCCTCGTTCTCTGTTGAGGTGTGAAAATCCTCGTGTGGAAAATATGAAAGGCACAAAGATGTGAAATAATGGTCGTTGAGATATGGCGTTTGGTTATCAACAATGATCTTCATGAAGCACCTTCGGAAATAGTGATAAGAATAATATAATATAAATACAAAAATCTGTCAATAAAACAATAAAAAAATCATCGACAGATGATTGACAATTTTCCTATAAATGTGTTAAAATGAATCGAGGTAAACTCATATAAAAAGTATTTTAAGCATAACGCAAGGAGGGCAATATGGGAAAAATGGTAATAACAATAAGCCGTCAATTTGGTAGCGGCGGAGCAGAAATAGCCGAAAAATTGGCTCAAAAGCTCGGAATCGATTTCTTTGACAAAGATAAACTCAGAACTATCGCCGAAAAAAACGGAATAAGCCGTGAAGTATTCGAACGCATCGATCAACAAGCAACAAACAGCTTCCTATACTCTCTTGCGATGTCGAGCTACAGTGGTCACGCCGCTGCAAGCGTAAACGACGTAATGATGAGTGATAAGCTTTATCTTATGCAAGCGGAGGAGATCAGAAAGATCGCATCGATCAATAACTGCGTTATCGTGGGCAGAGCGGCAGACGATATTCTTGGAGCAGGAATCGACCACACGAGCATTTTCATCAGCGGTGATTATGATTGGCGCCTCAAAAGAATAATGGAAAAGATGTCTCTCGGTGAATCCCACGCAAAATCGCTCATTAAAAAGACCGATAAAAAGAGAGCTTCATATTACAACTTCTATACAAACAGAGTATGGGGCGAAGCGAAAAACTATGAGATTTGCATCGACTCGTCCGTCCTCGGTATCGAAGGAACGACAGAAATTTTGTATGAATATGTAAAAATGAAATATAAAATATAAGAGATAAACTAATGAATAAATTGAAAATAGGATGCCATCTATCGAGTAGCGACGGATTTTTGAGTATGGGAAAAACAGCGCTTTCGATAGGTGCGAACACCTTTGCGTTTTTCACAAGAAACCCAAGAGGCGGAAAAGCGAAGGCAATAGAAAAAAGCGATACTGATGCGCTCATCGCCCTTATGAACGAAAACGATTTCGGCCGCCTCGTCGCTCACGCGCCATATACTCTCAACGCTTGCGCGGCAGAACCGAGAACGAGGGAGTTCGCCTTGATGTGCCTTGGCGAAGATTTTGAGCGTATGGAATACGTTCCGAATAACTACTATAACTTCCACCCCGGAAGCCACGTTGGTCAAGGCGTTGAAAAAGGTATCGAGCTCATCGCCGATGCGCTCAACCAAACGATGCGTCCCGATATGACAACAACGGTCCTGCTTGAAACGATGGCGGGAAAGGGCAGTGAGGTCGGAAGCCGCTTCGAAGAATTGTATGAAATAATCTCGAAGGTAAAATATAACGAAAAGCTCGGCGTTTGCCTCGATACTTGCCACGTTTATGACGGCGGCTATGATATCGTCGGCGACCTCGATGGCGTGCTTAATGAATTCGATAAAATAATCGGACTCGATAGATTGAAGGCTATCCACCTTAACGACGATATGAACCCGTTCGGAAGCCATAAGGACCGCCACCAAAAGATCGGCGAGGGCAGTATCGGTCTTGAACATATCTCAAAGGTGACTAACCACCCCGTTTTGAGAGATCTTCCGTTCATCCTCGAAACCCCAAACGAGCTTGATGGCTATAGAAACGAAATAACAATACTTCGTTCACTCTATAAAAACTGAATATTATGCATAAATATGCACAAAGCCGCCCCGTTGAAGTTACCTCTTTTTGTAGGCAGGATAAAAAATTCGGGCGGCTACCGTTTTGCTCTTGACAAAAATGCAAAAATATTGTATATTATGCATATCTATTGTATATAATGCAAAAATGGAGATAAATATGAAAAAAATATTCATTGACGGCGGAGCAGGGACGACAGGGCTTCGTATCGTTGAAAGGCTTAGCGGAAGAAAAGATGTTGAATTGAAGGTGTTGCCCGATAACGAGCGTAAGGATATAAACAGACGACGTGACTGTATCAATGAAAGCGACGTGACCTTTTTGTGCCTTCCGGATGATGCCGCGAGAGAAGCGGTAACGCTCGTCGAAAACGAAAATACAGTAATAATCGATGCTTCAACGGCACATAGAACGCTTCCCGAATGGGCGTATGCGTTCCCCGAGCTTTCCGAAGCGCATCTTGAAAAAATAAAGAATTCGAAGCGCATCGCCGTACCGGGATGCCACGCGGGCGGATTTATCGCGCTCGTGTTTCCGCTCATCGAAGCGGGAGCACTCTCGCCCGACGAAAAGCTTTGCTGTTTTTCACTGACGGGATATAGCGGCGGCGGAAAATCGATGATCGCCGACTATAACAATGAGGAGCGTTCATCTCTTTTGGACGGTCCGAGACAATACGGTCTTACCCAACAGCATAAACACCTGAAGGAAATGAAAGCGATAACGGGAATGAGCGACTTCCCGATATTTACGCCGATAGTTGGCGATTTCTATAGCGGCATGGAGGTCACAGTGCCGATCTTCGCGAGTCAGCTCGAGAGCGAGTTCGGTATCGAGGAAATAAGAAACATCTATAGAAATAAGTATAACGGAAAAATAGTGACCTACCGTGATAATACCGACGAAAGCGGATTCCTCTCCGCAGTAAAATTGAGCGGTAAGGACACGATGGAGATCTCCGTTTTCGGAAATAACGACAGAATTTTGCTCACCGCACGCTACGATAACCTCGGTAAAGGCGCGTCGGGTGCGGCGATCGAGGCGATGAATATTGCCCTCGGGCTCGAAAAAGAAACAGGACTTGAAATTTAGTTTGGAGAAATAAAGATGAATTTGATAAAAGGCGGCGTGTGTGCCGCAAAAGGTTTTAGCGCAAATGGAATACATTGCGGAATAAGAGCGAATAAGTCGAAGCGCGACCTTTCGCTGATATACAGTGAAAAACGCGGCGCGGCAGCATCAGTCTATACGACCAACCTCGTAAAAGGCGCACCGCTTCTCGTTACAAAATCGAATATCGCCGACGGATATGCGAGCGCGATAATCTGTAATAGCGGAAATGCCAATACATGTAACGCCGACGGAATATTGAAAGCAAAATTGACGTGCGACCTTCTTTCAAAGGAAATGGGAATAGATTCGAAGGATATAATCGTCGCATCAACGGGTGTTATCGGACAAGTGCTTCCAATCGACCCGATAGCAAACGGTATAAAACCGCTCGTTGAAGGACTCGGTGACCATAGTGAATTCGCCGCAGAAGGTATAATGACTACCGACACGAGAATGAAGGAGATCGCTGTTTCCTTCGATATCGACGGCGTCGAATGTAAAATTGGCGGTATCGCAAAAGGATCGGGTATGATCCATCCAAATATGGCGACAATGCTCGTCTTTATAACGACCGACTGCGCTATCACCCCGAAAATGCTCCAAATGGCACTTTCCGAGGATATCAAAAAGACGTTTAATATGGTCAGCGTTGACGGTGATACATCAACTAACGATATGGTTTCCGTGATAGCAAACGGAATGGCAGGAAACAGACTCATAAATGAACCCGACGGAAAATTCGAAACATTTATGAGAGCGCTCAATACGGTAACAGTAGCACTTTGCCGTATGATCGCAGGCGACGGCGAGGGCGCAACGAAGCTCCTCGAATGTAAGACCGACGGTGCGAAGGACGAAGAAACGGCAAAGACGGTAGCGAAAAGCGTTATCTGCTCGTCGCTCACAAAAGCGGCAATGTTCGGCGCGGATGCCAACTGGGGACGCGTTCTCTGTGCGATCGGCTATAGCGGCGCAAAAGTGGACGTTTCGAAGATAGCAGTTGAATTCAAATCGAAAAAAGGGAAAATACTCCTTTGCGAAAACGGCGCAGGCGTCGATTTTTCCGAAGAAAAAGCAAAAGAAATATTGCTTGAGGATGAAATCGAAATATTGATCCACCTCAATGACGGTGAATATTGCGCAACAGCTTGGGGATGCGACCTCACATATGACTATGTAAAAATAAACGGAGATTATAGAACATAATGGAACTTACTAACGCACAGCGCGCACAGGTGCTCATCCACGCGCTTCCATATATTCAAAAATATTATAATAAAATAATCGTTATCAAATACGGCGGAAACGCAATGATAAGCGAAGAACTCAAGGATGCAGTAATGGGCGATATCGTGCTTCTTTCACTCATCGGTATCAAGGTAGTGCTCGTCCACGGCGGCGGACCCGAGATAACGGAAATGCTCGGAAAGATCGGAAAAAAGAGCGAGTTCGTTGACGGACTTAGAGTTACCGATAAAGAAACGGCAGAAATAGTACGAATGGTGCTCTCGGGCAAGATCAATAAAGGACTCGTCGGACTTCTCGGTTCAAAGGGCGGAAAAGCGATCGGACTTTCGGGCTTTGACGGAATGATGATAAAAGCGAAGCCGATGGACGAAAGATTGGGATATGTCGGCGATATAACCGAAATGAACGTCCAACCTATCCTCGACGTCCTCGAAAAAGGATATATCCCCGTCGTGTCAACAATAGGGTGTGACGACGAGGGTAACGTCTATAATATTAACGCGGATACCGCAGCGGCAAGTATCGCAGGTCGCCTCGGTGCTGAAAGCCTCATCTCAATGACCGACACAAGCGGAATTTTGAGAGATAAGGACGATCCGTCAACGCTCATCTCGAAAATATATGTCAGCGATGCGCCTCAGCTCGTCAGAGACGGCATCATCAACGGTGGAATGATCCCGAAGGTCGAGTGTTGTATCGAAGCTATCCGCAGAGGTGTACGCAAGGTGTTTATCATCGACGGAAGAATACCCCACTCAATTTTGATAGAAAC
Organism: Eubacteriales bacterium; assembly: GCA_045652185.1. Classification (GTDB taxonomy): domain Bacteria; phylum Bacillota; class Clostridia; order Oscillospirales; family CAG-382; genus UMGS1307. Next base: position 30,692 of record JAZRTU010000004.1, read on the forward strand.
GCTCACCGATGAAGGTATCGGAACAATGTTCGTTTCGGGAGAAAAATATGAGCATTAAGGAATTAGATAACCAATATATCGCCCATACCTACGGCAGATATCCGATAGTTTTAAAAGAAGGAAAGGGTGCGCTCCTTTTTGATGAGAACGGAAAACGCTATATCGATATGGGTAGCGGTATCGGAGTTTCCGCGTTTGGTTCATGCGATAGTGTATGGGTGGAAGCAGTAACGAAACAACTTGAAACACTCCAGCACACCTCAAACCTCTATTATACCGAGCCGTGCGCAAAGCTCGCCGAAATACTTTGTACGAGAACGAGAATGAAAAAGGTCTTCTTCTCGAACTCGGGCGCAGAATCCAACGAGTGCGCAATAAAAGCCGCTCGAAAATACGGCTCCGATAACTACGGCAATAAAAGAACGAAGATATTGACACTCGTTAACAGCTTCCACGGAAGAACGATAACGACGCTCGCCGCAACGGGACAAGCTGTATTCCATAAGGATTTCCTTCCCTTGACGTCGGGCTTTGACTACGTCGAAGCAAATAATATTGATGATCTGGTCGAAAAAACGAAACAAGGCGACGTCATCGCAATAATGTTTGAAACGATTCAAGGCGAAGGCGGCGTAATGCCACTAACTAAAGAGTTTGTCGCGAAGATAGAAGAGATCGCAAAGCGCGACGACGTCTTGATGATAGTTGACGAGGTCCAAACAGGCAACGGAAGAACAGGAAGCCTTTTCGGATATATGAACTACGGAATAACGCCCGATATCGTGACGACCGCCAAAGGACTCGGTGGCGGACTCCCGATCGGCGCAACTCTTCTCGGTGAAAAGGTCGAGAATGTGTTCGTACCCGGCTCCCACGGCTCAACGTTCGGCGGTAACCCCGTCTGTGCCGCAGGTGCGATCAGTGTCATCGAGCGTATCGACAACGAACTTCTCGCAGACGTCAGACGTAAGTCAGAATATATATTTAAGTCACTCGAGGGCGCGAAAGGCGTAAAAAGCGTCAGCGGAATGGGACTTATGATAGGAATCGAACCCGAACGAAAAAATACAGAGATCCTCGCCGAAGCGAGAGAAAAGGGTGTCTTGGCATTGTCGGCAAAAACGAAGGTACGCCTTCTTCCGCCGCTCAATATCACCGATGACCTCCTCGCCGAAGCAATAGATATACTAAAGGAGATAATAGCGAAATGAAGCATCTTTTGAAGCTTTCCGACCTCAGCGAAAAAGAGATTTCGGAAATACTTAATATAGCAGACCAACTCAAATATGAGAAAAAGCACGGAATCGAGCATCATCTCTTGAAGGGCAAAACACTCGGTATGATCTTCGAAAAATCATCAACGAGAACACGTGTATCCTTCGAGGTCGGTATGTATGACCTCGGCGGTAACGCATTGTTCCTCAGCTCACGTGACCTCCAGATCGGTCGCGGCGAGCCCGTCCAAGATACAGCACGAGTGCTTTCTCGTTACCTCGATGCAATAATGATCCGTACCTATGCACAACAAGAGGTCGAGGACCTCGCGAAATACGGCTCTATCCCGATAATCAACGGCCTTACCGACTATTGCCACCCTTGCCAAATACTCGCCGACCTTATGACCATCCGCGAGCATAAAGGAAAGCTCCAAGGCTTGAAGCTTTGCTATATCGGCGACGGCAATAATATGGCGAACAGCTATATCGTTGGTGCAATAAAAATGGGTATGACCGTCGCAGTAGCATCACCGAACGGATATGAGCCCGATGCGGAAATAGTAAAATGGGCGAAGGAAACAGGCAGATTCACCCTCACCACCGATATCTACGAAGCCGCATAGGACGCCGACGTCCTCTGCACAGACGTATGGGCATCAATGGGACAAGGGGGCGAAGCGAACGAGCGTAAAAAGGTGTTCGAGGGCTACCAAGTCAATAGCGAATTGATGAAGGTCGCAAAGCCCGATGCGATGGTACAGCATTGCCTCCCCGCACACCGCGGCGAAGAGATCACCGAAGACGTCTTCGAAGCTCACGCAAACGAGATATTCGACGAAGCGGAAAACCGACTCCATGCCCAAAAAGCAGTGCTCGTAAAATGTATCCTCGGCGATAAATAACTCAAAATACCAAAAAGACAGAGAACCGACCGTTCTCTGTCTTTTTTTGTGAAATGACGTGCATTTGTGCATAAGTGACAAAAAACAAAAAACTTTTTTATGAAATATAGAGAAAAAGCGCATAACGGCGGTTTTGTTATTGACAGGTGCGCGTTTTATTGTTATAATAAAATCAAGCAAGAGATTGCTAATAAAATTTTAAGGAGAAAAGGTTATGAAAAAAGTTGTAGTGTTTTTGATGGCAGTATTGCTTATTGCTTTAGGAGTAATGAGCACCTCAGCAGCAAGTGTTCCGTTGACTGATATAAGGCTTTCAGCTGATTTGGGCGATGATCAGTATTTCCTTTTAAGTGATAATGTTGAATGTCATTTTAGTAATGCTGGATGGCTCTATAAAGCAAAAGCGCACACAGAGTGTTATGTTACGCCAATAAACTTCTCTTATGTTTGGGCTAGATTGCAAAATGGTACAGAGATAGTTTTTGATTCAGAATCAGGTACAAATGTAGCAGGTGTTATGACTATGGATCCTATAAAATTATCTAGTACAGTAAAACCAGAATCGGTATGGCATGGTGCATACAGAACAATTAACGG
>JAZRTU010000005.1:0-20572 GCA_045652185.1 Eubacteriales bacterium
AATTGAACGAACGGGTTAAAGAAAGCAAGTACCATACACATGATAGCAGCAACGAAAATCGTGATGATCGAAGCGTTACCTGTGATAGCGATACAACCAACGCTCTCACCATACGTTGTGTTCGGACATCCACCGAAGATAGAACCAACGATAGAACCAACACCGTCACCCATAACAGTCTTGTCAAGACCGGGATCTTTGATGAGGTCGCGGTTAATGATAGAGCTGAGGTTTTTGTGGTCAGCAATGTGTTCGGCAAGAACAACGAAAGCAACGGGAGCAAAGAGAACTGCAATACTTGCAACTCCGGAAGCACCGTCGAGAGGCTCAAAGCCTTGTTTTATAGCTTCAACAATAGTGAAATTAGGAAGTCTGAAAATGCTTTCCATATTTGTCAAAGGAGAATAGTCTACAAGCTTGAGATAATCGATGTCACAAACGTTGCCGATAATAGTGAATATCGACGCAACGGCGTAACCCGAAAGGATACCAACGATAAACGGAATAAGCTTGAGTCCTTTTTTACCCTTAACAGAGCAGAGAATTGTAACAATAAACGTAATAATACCGCAAAGAATAGCAACGAGGTTATAGTTTTCAACGCTAACAGCAGTGTTGTTGAGGTTGTTGATCGCAGAACCGCAAAGTGAAAGACCAATGAGTGCAACCGTCGGACCAATGATAACGGGCGGGAGAAGCTTGTCAACCCAATTGATTCCGATAAATCTGATGATTATCGAAACGATAATATAAACACCGCCTGCAAAAACAGCACCGAGGATTATTCCAAAGTAACCAAAAGCAGCAGCACCAATAAGGGGCGCAATGAAAGCGAAAGAGCTTCCGAGAAAAACGGGACTTCTGAATTTAGTGATGAGAAGATAAACGATAGTACCGGCACCTGCACCAAAAAGCGCAGCAGCTTGGTCCATCACAGCAGCACCCTCGCCTGAACCTGCATTAACGAGAAGTGGTACAAGAATAGTAGCCGCGATAATAGCGAGCAACTGTTGGAACGCAAACACGATAAGCGATAAAGGCTTCGGCTTGTCGTGGATGTCATAGATCAATTTCATAAAAATGACCTCCTAAAATATAATTTTCACCCAAAGAAGCAAAAAAAATTCCGCGGTCGCGGAATATAGATATAGCAAAAACGAAAAAATATGGTTCGCTCAAATTGCTGATATCATGTTCGCGCCTCTGAGACCTTACAAATGATTTTACCATATTTTTTCGTTTTGTCAACAAAATATTACAAAATAAAAAACTTTTTTTACGACCCCGTCGATTTGTAGTGGCGAACACCAATTCTCCAAATCAAATAGCAGGGAATAAGAAATAAAAATGCAAATATCGGCGATATCTTATGTAAAAGAAGATCGCTTCTTCCAAGTAAGAATAAAAGCGGATAGTATTGAAATAATGCTAAAGGAACGCAAAAAGTTAAAAACTTTAAAATGCTGTTACCATAAATTCCGAACGGATACCTACCGAACTCACGCCCGCCGTCCGTGAATATGTTCATAAATTCGAGCGACTCTGTCGTGAAAAAGCAAAGTGCGGCATAAATAACGAAAAGTCCCGCAAAAACAGCCGTTCCCGAAACTATCATCAAAACAATAACTAAAACCTTCTCGCCGTTCCAATCGATATCGCAAGTACATAAGCTGTATGCGAAGACCGCAATAGCTTGAAATAGCCGACCAAGCCTCGTGAAATCGATCTTTGAACCGATAACTTGAAAAATAAGCCCTCGAGGACGAACCATTATCCTGTCAAACTCACCGCCGCCGAGCATTCCCGCGAACGCGTCAAATCCGCGGAAAAAGCATTCCGCAAAAGAAATAGACATCAAAACGACCGAATAACATATCAAAACCTCCGAAAAGGTAAATCCGTTGACCGAGTTGATGAGAGACATCAAAAAATAAATACTCAAAAATGCGGAGAACGACGTCAAAAATTGACCAATAAGCGACATCCAAAACGAAGTCTTGTGCTCCATCTGACTTCTGAATGCGATGGAAAAATATTTAAAATATAACTTCATATCAATCTCCCTGAAAAATACAAAAAGCCAAAGGTGTGGTAATTCAAATTCAAAAATGGGTTGGGTCCCATTTTTAATTTGAATTTCCAAGGGTATAAAATTTTTTGTAAGAATAATAAGAAAGCTTAAGATAGAGTAATTCAAATGTGTTTGCGAAAGCAAACAAAAATGGGTTGGGTCCCATTTTTAATTTGAATTTCCAAGGGTATTAAAATTTTTAAAAAAATTTTAATATTCTATCCGCCTTGAATAACAACGCGCTTCAATGCGCGCTTCATCCAAAGCTTACCGATCGTGATAAGTATAACGACCCAAACAGCCTGAACAATGATCGCCCAAAAAGCCTCAGCCCCCCAAATATCCTCGCTGTAAATACGATAGGGGAGATTTTGCATAGAATAAAACGGTGTGAACCGAAGAATATTTTGCATCCATCCGGGCAAGAAAGGAATCGGTATCAAGGCTCCCGTCAAAAGTTCGGTAACGGAAGTAACGATAATTCGTACACCGTAAGGCGATAGGGTGTAAAACGTAGTAATATAAACGAGCATACAAAACGCAAGTACAGTCAGAAACGCCAATGCCATTGATATCAAAAAAACAACGAACGAATATATCGAGCTCGGCGCAACCAATCCATAAGGACTTGGCAATAAACAAGCAATCAATAAAACGGGAATACAACGAAGCGTTGCTTTTGCCATCCTCTGTGCCGCATTACTCGCAAACCACATATCGTAAATCTCAAGCGGACGCGTAAGCTCGTATCCGATACCTCCGTCTTGTATCTGCTTAAATATCTTCAAATCGAAAAACCAGATCATAAAAAGCGTCAAAAACGCCTGCTGTAGCCAAATATAGGAGCAAAGGGCAGAGAACTCCATCGGGAACGCGTTCTTGTCAGCCTCATAGAATGCACGAAACAGCATAATCTCCATAAAGCCCCAAAATAATTGTGTTACTATTCCCGCTACAGCCGCGCCGCGATATTGTATCGTGTTTGCAAACGATATTCTGAAAAATGAAAGATATTTTTTCATATCCCAAAATCCCGATATAGCGAAACGACAAGCTCCTCTGCCGTAGAGCCCATGACCTCAAGGTCGGTAATTTCGGCGTTTTTCGTAACTTGCTCAATAGCCTTTGAAACGGATATTTTCTCCGTGTCAACGCCAAATATGATCTCACCGCTGTTTTCGCGAATGAGAGAGATGCCTTCAATAAGCTCAAATGTACCCGTCGAAAAACGAACGACAAGCTTCTTTATCGCGCTGTCCTTCGCCTTCAACTCATCAAGCGAACCGTCAAGAAGTATCTTTCCTTTACCGATCAACAAAATTCTCTCCGTCAACGCCTCAATGTCTTGCATATCGTGTGTGGTGAGTATCATCGTCGTCTTCTTTTCGCGGTTTATATCCTTGAGAAATTCACGAACTGCGATCTTCGAAACGGCATCAAGCCCAATAGTCGGCTCATCAAGAAAAAGTATATTTGGCTCGTGTATGAGCGAAGCCGCAATTTCGCAACGCATCCGTTGACCAAGACTGAGTTGACGCGCGGGTGTCTTAACGATCTCCTGAAGCGAAAGCCGTTCAATAAGCTCGTCGGTAACTCTCTTGTAATTAATATCCGAAACCGAATAAATATCCTTTAAAAGCTCAAATGAGTCACAAACGGGAACATCCCACCAAAGCTGTGAGCGTTGTCCGAAAACAACGCCAATATTTCTGACGTGCTCTTTTCGTGATCTCCAAGGAGTCAGCCCATTGATCTCGCAAACGCCCGAATCGGGAGTAAGAATACCACTCATAATTTTGACTGTGCTGCTTTTTCCCGCGCCGTTAGGGCCGATATATCCAACCATCTCTCCGTCACCAACGGTGAACGAAACGTCGTCGAGCGCGCGTAAAAGCTCATATTTATGACTGAAAAAAGACTTTACCGCATTTTTCATTCCCGAATTCCTTTTCCGAATACGGTAAGTCTTCGTAATACCTGAAAGTTTTATCATAATTAACCTCCATTAATATTTAGGAAACATTCGCCTCACCGAAAAGGGTGAGGCGAAAAGGATCTATAAAGTGTCTGCGTCGGAACCACCGTTCCGTCTGATAAGATTTCTTTTAATAATAATATAGCAAATAAGGTGCGCTGCCGACGTGATAAGCCACGAAACCGGATAAGACCAGTAAAGACTCTCAATAGTACCGACGTTTGCAAATATCGTTTCTATCCAAAGAATACGAATACCGCAAGCCCCGAGTGTCGAAACGATCATCGGTATCATAGAAGCGCCCATTCCGCGAAGCGAACCGACGAATACCTCCATAAGTCCGCAAAGGAAATATGTTGTTGAAATAATAGCCAAACGCCGCATACCCCATTCAACAACGTCAGGAGCATTAGGCTTATAAATGCTGATAAGCTCAGGTCCGAAAAAGTAACAAAGATTACCGAGCAAAAGACCGATAACAACAACACAACCGAGACAATAGAAGAACACCTTGCGAATTCGGTGGAATTTTTTTGCTCCAACGTTTTGACCGACAAAGGTCAATGAAGCGTGATAAAGCGAGTTCATCGCTATGTAAACAAATCCTTCAATATTAGAAGCAGCCGCATTTCCCGACATAACGATATCACCGAATGAGTTTACCGATGATTGAATAAGAACGTTTGAAAGGCTGAATACAGAACCTTGAAGACCGGCTGGAATACCAATGCGCAAAATTCGCAAAAGTTTGTCTTTTTTGATCGTCAGATCGCGAATGATAAGCTTACAGCAATCGTCACGTCTTATAAGGCATCGAACGACCAAAACTGCCGAAACGACCTGACTCGCAACCGTCGCAATAGCAACACCCTCAACGTCCATATGGAACACACAAATCAAAATAACGTTCAAAACAACGTTAACAATACCTGCGATAGTCAAATAGATGAGCGGACGCTTCGTATCGCCAACAGCTCTGAGAACGGCAGCGCAGAAGTTGTATACCATAGATGCGGGAAGCCCGAGAAAATAGATCTTCATATAAAGAGCAGATTGCTCAATAACGTTTTCAGGCGAAGCCATCCAAATGAGAAAAGTCTTTGAAAACAGAAAACCGAGAATTCCAACGACAATACCGCCGACAAGACTGATAACGACAGACGTGTGAATAGTTTCCGAAACATCTTTTTCTCTGTTCGCACCGTAAAAATAAGCTGTAGCAACAGAGGTGCCGACCGAAAGACCGATGAGCATATTAACGATAAGGTTTATAAGCGCTCCCGTCGAGCCGACAGCCGCCATAGCGGTATCACTCGCCCATCGTCCAACTACGACCGTATCTGCAGCGTTAAAGAGTAACTGTAAAACGCCCGATAACATCAAAGGAAGCGAAAACGCAACTATCTTCCGAAATAACGGACCCTCCGTCATATCGATCTCTTTTTTCTTCTCCATTTTAATAATTCTCCATTTCAATCAAATGGTAAATAATTTTTTTATACTGTCATATCTCTCCAAAACGCAAATAAGTGCTGTTCCGAAAACACCGCAAGAAATGACTTCTCCGATCCCGACCGTCAGCATAAGCATCGGAACGGAAGCCATCGGATCTTCGGGAATAGAAGTTAACGCAATAACGAAAGCGACGATAATAGCATTAGAAAGTATCGTCGGAATAGGTGAAAGCCATCTATACTTTCGAATAGCGCGAGCGCCAATAGCGCCGATAAGTGTCGCAAGACTTCCGAAAACGATATCCCAAATAGTCGCCCCTATCTGAATGTTTGATAATAAACAACCAACGAAAAGACCCGGTGCAGCCGCAGGAGTATAAATAGGAAGAACGCAAAGCATCTCGGAAAACCGACATTGAATAGCTCCGTCCGCAAGTCCGAATGCCTTTGAAAGCCAAGTCAATGCAACGTACAGCGCCGCAATAAGCGCGCTTTGAGTGATAAAAAGTATTCTTTTGTTTTTCATTTTTTTGTTTCCTTTAGTTTTATTTTAAGTGAGGAAGGTCTCGAACTCACTTTTTGATTTTGAAATATCGTTGTTTGACGATATAAAAAATTCCATGCTTCCCAAATTCTTGGAAAGCATAGAACATTTTACCATAAAAGAATAAATAATGCAATAATTTAGTAAAATAAATAAGTCTAAATTCAAATGAAAAATAAGCCATAAACGACTATTTATCTGTGTATTCTGCGAATAAGACTACAGCTTCCTTCGCTCCTAACTCAAATGAGTCGCCCGAGCTGAAGTCAGCGCTTGTTTTTTCAAAAATTCTGAACAATTCAAGCTCACCCTCAAGCTCGATCGTAACGGCAGATGCTTCGTTTGAAAAATTGTGAATAAGAAATACCTTCCCGCCGTCATATTCGTGACAGTTATACCAGACTGTACCACCGTTGTAGGTCAATTTGATCGGAGGCGTAACATTTTTCGCTAATGTGCCAATAAGTTCTTCAAGCGTAGTATAAATAACTCCGTTAAGCTTCGGCGCATCCTCATTTTCAAATCGTATCGCAATAACTTTTGCGCCGCGTTCAAGAAGTGCTAAAGCCTCGTCCTCAAGCCCCGTTCCATCGTCAAAAACAACAAGTGCTTGGAAACTTTCGAATTCACTCTTGATAACTCCGTTTTCAACCTTTATCCTCGGAAGCGCCTCTTCATCGATAAGATCGAAATCAAATCCACCACCGAGCATATATTTCAACGCGTGGGCATAAGAAATGCCAAGACGCGTCTGCTCCTCGCTTAACTTGAATTCGACCTCCCATGTGAGAACTCCATCCCAATACTTGCTACCGGACGGAACATATCGTTCATATCCCTTTCTTTGCGGAATGCAAACGAGAAGCGGACATGAGTGACGGCCTATCGAGATCATCGCCGACGCAGCGCCGACAACATCAGTCCAAAGTCGCTCCTCAGGAAGCGGCATATAGAAATGGTATGATGCAGTGTTGTCAAGCCCCATAACGTATTGATAAAGCGTCGAGTTTATCATATCGGATACATCAAACGTAGTGTGCCACCAGCTTCCCTCAAAGTGTGACGAGCTTTCGCTCATAATATGTTCACACCCGTTGAGATGTGCCGCTCCGACAGCAGTCTTTTCGGGGATAATGTTCACCGGGTTGGTGCAGTATAGCCTGTCAACACCGGGGAGCGTCATCTTGTCTTCCATTCTGAAAAGCGAGCCGTTTAGCCCAATCTGCATCGCGAGGTTTTCTTCGCCGTAAAGGTGACCGGTCGTGAGCATGCCGAACTTGTTGCAGTAGTTCGAGATTTTTTCGAAATAGTTTTTCGCTAACCTGTCGCTAAGCTTCGTCCAATAATCACGTCTGACCTTTCTGTAATCACCGTCAGTCGCAAAGAATAACCCAAGCGGTCTTTCCGGAACTCCGAGCGACGGCGACCATCCGATAAGCGGATCTGATTCAATAAATTTACCGCTCGCACCGTGAACGGAAATGCTCGGCTCGTCCGTGAAGATCGCCTCGATCTTGCTCATCAGCTCAGGGCCGAGATGCTTTAAGTAGTTCGCGTGCGTATGTTCAATAAAATAATCGGTAACCTGATCGTCCATAATGTCAACGAAATGAACGTCGTGCATCGTGTAATATTCAATAGCATCAGTGTATATGTAAACGGCAAGATATTCCTTGTCCGTCGGCACGTCAAAAATAAGCTTGTTTTCAACTCGCGAAGGCGCGATACCATTCTCCGAAAGCGTGTAAAGCTTCTCGCTCTCCCAAATAACGTTTTCTTCAATAATAGGAAACGCACCTGCGAGAACTTCATTCCCGCGAACCTCGATCTCAGCGTGACCGCAGGAGCATCGCACACTTCTGCAAAGAAGCGCCTTAACTCGAAGCGAGTTGTCGCGTTCAAGAACACTTTTTCCCGCCGCTCCGGAAGGGAACCCAAGCTCGTCATAAAGCCAAACACGGAACCCGTGGGCAAATACGTCTTCGATCTTCTCCTTGAAAAGCGCCCATTCAGCCTCGTCGAACGGATAACTTTCCTTGTCACCGCCAACGTTGATAACGAATCCTCCGAGTCCCATCGCCTCGGCGCTTTTGAAATATTCCTCTCGTTGCTCTTTTGTGTCCGGAATAAATTTGTGTACGATCTGAACGGGACGAAACCTCTTGTCAGCATCGATCATCTGTTTTCTGAAAAATTCCTTCATATACCTTGCTCCTTTATATCTCAAAAACAAGTGTCATATTGTCAGCATCAAGAAATGCATCAGCTCCAATAGGGAAGATGGCGTTGTTTTTTCCATGACCGAAATCATTGCATTTAACAAACGGAATTCCGCATCTCTCGGCTTTGCGGCGCAGTATATTAGTGACGATGTCGTCACCATCACCGTATCCGCCGAAAATAATACCGCTAACTGTTTTGAAAAAGTCCGATTGAATAATATGCTCAACGTATCTCGCAACAATTGCAGGCTCGGAAAACCAGAAATAATCTTCTAAGAATAAAATATGTTTTTCATCAGAATAATTAAAATAAGGACTCGAAAGCATCAAGCATACATTCTGTGTGTAACCGCCAATAAGCTTTCCGTTAGCCGTTCCACCGTGAAGAATAGTCCAGTCTTCCGCTTTTTTGTGAACTCCGTCGCGCTTCAGTATCACCGACTCAAACCGTTCGGCGTTGTATTCCGAAAGCTCCTCAAAGGTCCTCGGAGTCTGTCCGTGAAAAGTGATGAGCCCTGTTTTAGCCGTAATAGCGTTGAGAATGGACGTCGAATCACTGTAACTGCAGTATACCTTTTTCGTTTCTTTGATAGCATCATAGTCGAGATAGGGAAGCACCTCCAAACCAACGTCCCCGCCGCCGAAAAATATAAAGCTTACCTCGTCGTCCCTTGCCATTGCATTGAGATCTTCCGCACGTTCTTCTGCGCTTGCCGCATAGCCCCAAGTGTCCTTGAAGGTGTTCTTTCCGTATTTGATATTGAATCCCATCGAGCGTAAGACCGCTTCCGGACCGATAAGCTTTTCGTAATATTTAACATCGCATGGTGAAACGATACCAATAGTGTCACCGCACGAAACTTTCTTTGGGAATATCATTAAAAATGCCTCCTAAATTCAATAAAACTGTTGAATTCTTCAGTATGATGTGATAAAATAAGTTTGAATAATATTTTATCATGAATGTTTAACTTTTTCAATAAGAGAACCCCAATTTAAAAATAATTTCTTTGAGAGGTCAAAAGTGGAAAACTTCGAAACCGTAAAAAGCAGGATCGATCTTTTGCGTGAACAACTTGAATACCATTCGAGAAAATATTACGTCGAAGATTCTCCCGAAATCGATGATTACGAATACGATATGATGTTCCGCTCGCTCCAAGAACTTGAAAAGGAACACCCCGAATTCGATTCACCAACATCACCGACGAAGCGTGTCGGCGGCGAAGCACTCTCTAAATTCGAAAAATATACCCATAACGTACCCTTGATGTCGCTTCAAGACGTTTTCAGCGAAAGCGAGGTCGAGGATTTTGTAAAAAAAGTCGGCGAAATTGCCGAAAATTGCCCCTTTATCGTCGAACGAAAGATCGACGGTCTTTCCGTCGCGCTAACCTATGAAAACGGAGTGTTTGTCAGCGGGGCAACGAGAGGCGACGGTGTAGTCGGAGAAAATGTCACCGAAAATTTAAAAACTATCCGCTCGATCCCATTGAAGTTGACAGAAAATATAAAAAAGCTCGTCGTGCGCGGCGAGGTGTTTATGCCGAAATCAAGCTTTGAACGAGTAAACGCTGCTCGTGAGGAATCGGGTGAACCGCTTTTTGCTAATCCGCGTAATGCGGCGGCAGGATCGCTTCGTCAGCTCGATCCGAAACTCTGTGCAGCGAGAGGGCTAGATATATTCGTCTTTAATATCCAAGAATCCGACGGTCTGGAAGTAAAAAGCCATAAAGAAGGACTTAAAAAGCTCCAAACCCTTGGATTTAAAACCGTAGATTGCAGTAATATTTGCTATACAGCGGAAGAAATATGCTCTGAAATAAGAAAAATTGGTGAAAGCCGCGGAGAACTCAGCTACGATATCGACGGCGCAGTGGTGAAAGTCAACGACGTTGATATCCGCGAAACTCTCGGTTATACCTCGTCCGTTCCCAAATGGGCAGTAGCATATAAATACCCCCCCGAAACGAAGGAAACCTTGCTTTTGGATATTACCGTTCAGGTCGGAAGAACCGGAGTGTTGACTCCTAACGCAGTGCTGACCCCCGTAAGACTTGCGGGAACGACCGTATCGAAAGCAACGCTCCATAATATCGATTTTATTCGCTCGAAGGATATCCGAATCGGCGATACAGTAATGGTAAGAAAAGCGGGCGATATAATCCCCGAGGTTATTTCGGTCGTTAAAAATAAACGACCTTCCGTTTCTGTTGAATATGAATTGCCGAGATTTTGCCCGTCTTGCGGTGAACCCACCGTGAAAGAAGATGGCGAAGCGGCAACAAGATGCGTTAATGTCTCTTGTCCCGCCCAACTCGGAAGGAATATACGTCACTTCGTCTCAAGAGATGCGATGAATATCGAAGGCCTCGGTGAAGCAATAGTAAATCAGCTTCTTGAAAATAAAATAATAACCGATGTCGGTGACTTGTATTATCTGAAAAGAGAAACGGTTTTGACGCTTGAACGCCAAGGCGAAAGAAGTACCGAAAAATTGCTTCAATCTGTCGAAAACTCAAAAACGAGAGGGTTAGAACGTCTTCTTTATGCATTTGGAATTCGTCATATCGGTGAAGTAGCAGCTTATTCGATAGCAAAACGCTTTAAAACCATAGAAAATGTGATGAATGCTTCAAAAGAGGAGTTTTTGACCGTTGACGATATCGGAGAAGCGAGTGCCGACAGCATCGTGTCTTTCTTCGATATGCCGGATACGAAAAAGCTTGTCGAAAAATTAATCAAAGCAGGTGTCGTAACAGAGTTTTCCGAAAAATCAGTCAGTACTTCTCTTGAAGGCTTGACTTTTGTTATTACGGGAACGCTCCCGACAATGAAAAGAAGTGATGCCGAATCGATAATAAAAGAAAACGGCGGAAACGTAAGTGGCTCAGTATCGAAAAAAACGAGCTATCTGCTTTGCGGTGAGGATGCGGGCAGTAAGCTTGAAAAAGCAAAAAGCCTCGGAGTGAAAATAATTACCGAGGAAGAATTCCTAAATATGATATAAAGCGGCGAAAGCCAAAAAATAAATAGCTATGGAGAACAAAAATGGAACGTGTATACATTGAAAAACAAAAGGAACTAAAAATCTATGGCGACTATGACGTAGTAGTCGTAGGCGGCGGTACGGCAGGTGTCTTTGCGGCGATATCAGCGGCAGAACAAGGTAAAAAGACACTCATCGTTGAGCAGTTTGGTGCTCTCGGCGGCAGCGCAACAGTCGGACTCGTTTGCCCGTTGATGCATAGTGGCGTTGCAGGTAACCCCTATAACTCCTATCTTTCTTCAAGAGTAGCTGAAAAGCTTATCGAACTCGGTGCAACGAAAGAGATCAACGAGAAAAACCCGCGTACGTTCGACCCGCGCGTGCTCAATATCATCCTTGAACAAATGGTAGTCGATGCAGGAGTAAATGTTCTTATGCATACATACTTCTGTGACAGTATCGTAGAAGACGGAACAGTAAAAGGTATCATAATCGAAAATAAAGCAGGAAGACAAGTTATCACCGGTAAAGTGTTTATCGACTGTACGGGTGACGGCGACCTTTCCGTAAGATCGGGCGCAAATTATACACAAGGTAACCCCGAAACAGGTAAAAACCAACCTATTTCATTGAGATATGTCCTCAGCGGTATCAACTACGACCGCTTCAGCGAATACCTCCGTGAGCTTATCCAAAAAACAGGAATTCACTATGGTGCAGACCCGAATTGCTGTTATGCCGCTTGTTCAATGAGAGCAGAGTTCACCGTTTCATCGCTCTTTGACGAGGCTATTAAAAATGGTGACCTTGAGGAACAAGATAAATGGTATTGGCAAATATTCCAAATTCCCGGACGTCCCGACTCGATGGCGTTCAACTGCCCGGAGTTTTTCGATAAGATCGACGGAACCAACCCCGAGCACCTCACGTTTACACAGCTTGACGGTAAGCGTAGAATAATGAAACACCTCAAATTCTATAAAAAATATTTCCGCGGCTTCGAGGATGCATATATCAGCGATATCGCAGGAATAGTTGGTATCCGTGAAAGCAGAAATATCGAAACCGAGTACGTTATAACAGCGGCAGATATGATCCGTCATAAGAAATTTGCCGATGCATATGCACAAAGCAACTATCCGATCGACGTACATGGAAAGATCCTCCAATGTGACGATATCGATGCAATAGAGGATGACGGAAGACCGTATTATGAGATCCCCTATTCAACAATAGTTGTAAAAGGCTTCAATAACCTCTTGGTAGCAGGAAGATGTATCGGTGCGGAATTCTATGCCCAAGCATCCATCCGCGTTCAAGAAAGCGTTCGAGCATCAGGTGAAGCAGCGGGTATCGCGGCATCAATGGCTATCGACGAAAACGTAGCGCTTCGTGACCTCGACGGAAAGAAAGTAAGAGCAAAAATGGAAGAGCTCGGCGCAGAGTTTGATAAATAATGTAAAAAATCGGGAGAGTCAGAATCGACTCTCCCAAATTTATTCGTTTGTCTATTGACGAAAAAGAGAAAATGGAGTAAAATTATAAAAAATCTCGGAGGAAAAAACAATGAAAACGATGGAATTAAAAATAAATGAAAAGCACCGTCGCGCATTGCATCCCGACGAGTTTGCCGATACAATATACGATATAACGCCCGAATTGCTGGAAGTTTGGAAAATAAAGGTGCTTATCTGCGATATCGATAATACCCTCGTGCCCTACGATGTTCCCTCAGCCGACGAAAACCTCATCGAGCATTTGAAGAATATTGAAAAAAGCGGTGTACAAATAGCATTTGTGTCTAACAACAATAAAGAGCGAGTTGCCCTCTTCAACGAGCCGTTCGGCTTTTACGCAAGCGAAAAATCGGGAAAACCGTTCGGAAAAGGAATAGGAAAGTGTATAAAGCAGTTCGACGTCGATAAAAAGAATATTGTGCTTGTCGGCGACCAACTGTTCACCGATGTCCTCGGCGCACATAATTGCGGAATAAAAGCTATTCTTGTCCCACCAATAAAAGAAAAAGAAAATACTTTCTTTAAAATAAAACGAATGGCGGAAAGACCGTTTTTAAAATATTTCAAAAGAAAACGCATGAAGGAATTCAAAAAATGAAATTACTTGTCGTAATAGATATGCAAAACGACTTTATAAACGGCGCTCTTGGAACGAAAGAAGCTGAAAATATAGTCGAAAATATAAAAAATAAAACAGAAAAATTCGAAGGCGAAATTGTCTTTACAAGAGACACCCACTTTGACGATTACCTCGAAACGAGCGAGGGTAAAAACCTCCCCGTGAAGCATTGTATAAAAAATACAAACGGCTGGCAGATTTGCCCGACACTGGAACCATATAGAACGGGAAAAACATTCGATAAAATAACCTTCGGCTCAGTCGAACTTATGGAGTATGCGAAGAATTTGAATGAAAATGACAAAGTTGAAGAAATAACTCTCGTCGGACTCTGTACCGATATCTGTGTCATCTCCAACGCGATGCTCCTGAAAGCCGCACTCCCCGAAACGAAAATAACGGTCGATGCACGGTGCTGCGCGGGCGTCACCCCCGAAAGCCATAAAAATGCACTTAGTGCTATGAAAATGTGCCAAATAAACGTAATAAACGAATAAAAAGAGAGGACATTGTGGCACCTGCTCTACGGCAGGTGCCACAGTTATATTCGCCTCTGGCGAGTTCTATTGCTTCGCAGTGGTATTCGGCTATCGCCGAGTGATATTCGCTACGCGAGCTTGGGAGGCGAATATAATATCACTGCGACCATCGGGAGCAATATCACTTTTGCGAAGCAAAAATATCACGCTGACACGGTCAGCATATCACTTCCAATTTGATATGGCATTTATGTCTACAAATGCAGTGCTTATCAATAAAAAAGGATAGAGAAAGTGAAATTTCTCTATCCTTTTTCCTGTTTGTTAGGTTATACTGCTCTATCGCAGACACCGTTTGGTTTCCCTTTGGCACACTTTTTATTATTGATAAAAATTTAAAATATCACTATATTTAAAAGGACTTTCGAGAAACGACGACTCGTTCGGCGTTTGTCGTTCCTGTTTTTATCACTTCGCCGTCGGCAAAAACGCGCCAGACATCGCTATCAATTTCAATATCAAAGCATTTCCCTGCAACGAATATTTTTTCGAGTCTGATTTTCCCGAGACCTTTCGGGACACTCGCGACGAACGAAAACGAATCAAGCCCCTCGCTTTGGAGTCCGAAGATACCTTCCGTTACAACGCGAACGAAAAGTGCGCTCTCGCCGGAAAGGTGACGCTTCCCACCCTCGGGATACGCCTCGACGGCATACGGTACACGATCACAAAGCAATCTTTTTCTGCAATATCTCAACAAATGCTCGAGCATTTCGTCGCCCTTTCCCGAAAGGAACGCGCATTTGAAGCCATAGAGCGTTGACCTATCCCAGATAGTGTCGCTCATGTTCTCAGCCGAGCGTTCACAAGTGAGCATACCTTCTTCAGTCCACAGGTACGGCGACAGCATCGCCGCGATCGTTCCGTCCGCGCGATCGTTTATTCCCATACAAAGCGGAAGACATATCCATGCGCGAAGGGTATCAAACCCTTTTGAATATCGATAAGTCTTAAACCCATGAAGCTCTGCGCCGAAATAATTCTCTATCGCTTCTTTCAGCTCATTCGCTCTTTGCTCATACAATACCGCCGTCGCTTCATCGTCGAGCGAACGTGCAAGTTTTGATGCACACACGAGTCCTCCGTAGCAAAGCGACGAAGTCGAAAGGTTCGCATAATTGTCGGTCGGGAATCTTCCCTCGAGCTCGTCCGAATCGGAAATTATTACGCCTTCGGGTGATTTTTTGCGCTCACAATATTCAGCGCACCATTTTATTGCGCTATAAAGCTCGTTGGCTACGTTTTTGTCGCCGAGATAAAGGCAAAACAGTGATGCGCCGTAAAGATACATCGCCGCATCCCCTCTGTCGCCTGCGCCTTCCCATATATCAAGCCCTTCTGCTATTATTGATGACGGAATACGTTCATATGACTCCGACATAAACGGGATATATGCGCGGTAAGCATTCAACGAGGCTTCTATTGCCGTCTTGTCGCCGGTCATCGCGAAATGCGGACCTGCATATTCAATTTGGTCGTTGCACCATATTGCCGCATAGTATGAATGACCGCCCGGACTATGATATTTTCCCGTTAGCGTTTCAAATATACTCTCGCCTGCGCGTAATTTTGCGAAGCGAGTCATTGTATCAAGTATTTCGTTGTCCGTTTTCAAGACGAGCGAGCCTTCCGACAGAGCGCGAACACGTTCAAGACGTTTTTCCATCTCCGCTCTTCCGTCGGGAATAGTCGGAATTTCGTTCGCGATAAGCGAGGAATAATATATCCCAAAAGTAATTTCAGTATTCGGCTCAAGCCAAAGCCCGTCGCACGTATCGTTACATATCCGCGACACGTAGACACCTTTCGTTCCGCGTCCGCATGAATGTATATGTCCGCTTGGAACCGATAGAGACAGCTCAAGCTCCTCTTGCGCACGGACGGTTATCAGCTCGACCGAGCATCTGCTATCGCTCGCGGGGAAAACGCTTCTCTCGGTCACAAAGCCCGAATCGGTGTCGCAAACGACGGTCAACACACCGTTAAAGCGGAACTCCCTCGGGAATTCGCGGACTGTCTCGCCGTCCTTTATTATCCGCGGGCGGTCGGCATCGTCTATGTTAAAACAAAAAGTTGCGTGGGTATTGTTCGGAATAGTCCGAAGCGTTGGAAAATAGAGGCGGTGAGAAAGCGACAACGTCCCATCCTCCTTAACACCGTAATATGCTATATGATCGACAAAAAGAGAACTCATCTCGATATCGTCGAAATGACTCTCGCCTGCTCCAACTCTCCAAACAAGCTCACTGTTTTCAATATTCCAAATTTGTTTCGTCATAACTGTCCCCTATCTTAACCTAAGATCCATCCGTGATCGCCGTGGTATATCATCTGTTTCGTCATACCGCCGTCGATACAAATATTCTCGCCTGTAATAAACCCTGCTTTCTCTGAGCAGAGAAACAAAACCATATTCGCTATATCGTCGGGGTTGCCAACTCGTCCGACGGGTTGCTGAGCCGCATCCGAGCCTTCATATACGGTATGATCGGTATCTATCCAACCGGGCGAGATCGAATTAACTCTCACCCTTCCCGAAAGGCTGACGGCAAGCGCGTGTGTCAGCGCGGATATTCCGCCCTTTGCCGCAGTATAGCTCTCGGTTTGCGGTTGACTCATTCTGTCGCGCGACGAGGAGATATTAACGATACTCGCGCCGTTTGAGAAATGCTTCGAAAACAATTTCGAGAGATAAAACGGTGCGCTTACACCAACCTTTAGCGCATATTCGAAATCCTCATAGCTTCCGTTTTCGATACCGCACATCTTCGGAGCGGCGTTATTTATTAAGAAATCCACTCTGCCAAAGTCAGCTATTACCTTTTTTGAGAATATTTCAAGTGTATTTTTGTCGGCAATATCGCCGACGAAATAATCGTTTTCGTTGAGGTCGATAATGCAAACGCTCGCGCCCGACTGCTCGAACATTTTCGCGATACATTTTCCGATCCCTCTCGCGCCGCCCGTTACGACGGCAACTTTTCCGCTAAAATCAAACATAGTCTTCTCCTGTTTTATTTCACCGTTAATTATTTTTGCATACGTTTCCTCGGGTATCATCGGCAAGGTCACAGGAAGCGCCCCGTGCAATATTTTCATAAATTCACCTTATTACAATGCCAAATGCTCGAATATTTCTTTCCAAACATCTTCGTCTTGAGCCGTCATTCTGTCCCAGTCGAATTTTTTCAAAAACTCCGACTTTTCGGCGGAAGACAAATTTTTCTTTTTCAAAAGCTTCGCTCTCGCTTTTGTAAATTCGCCGAGAAGCTTCACCGCTTCCTCGGTATAGTTCGGGTTGTGACCTTTGTTATCCAAAAGCAAAAACGAGACGTTTTCTTTATCCCAAAGTCCTTTTTCCAAAATATCGAAATGTACCTTTTTGCACATCGCATCGTTTTCGGAATATATGAGAAGCGCCTTCACGTCGGAGCTTTTCAATGATTCAACGGCGTTAAACTTTGAAAAATAGGGGTTTGACGTTTCCTCAAGCTCGAGGACCGCGCGGCGATACCCCTTCAAAAGACCGGAGAAGAACGTTTTTACCATCTCCTTTACCGAAACGAATCCACTTATTGCAACGATATGCGTTATCTCCGGATGAAGAGCTGCGATATTGAGCGTTGAATATGCCCCCCAGCTATGCCCGATCACCGAGATCTTCATTTCCTTGAACCGCTCGTCACTTAGCAAAGTGCAAATACAAGCATTCAGATCGCAAAGCGACTGCGAAAGCCCGTTCGGACTCTCTCCGCCCGACTCCATACATCCCGTATGGTCGTATGCAAACACGACGTAGCCGTGACGGCAGAGCATTTCTATCTCCTTCATATACGCCCGATGACCGCCGCCAAAGCCGTGGTCGAAAACGACGAGCCTTTTCTCAATAGGAGCATCATAGCTATAGATATATCCCATCAAGGTATGTCCCTCGGACGACTCAAACGGATAGCCTTCCTTTTTCAGCCCCTCGAAATCCTCCGCCGAGAAATAGAAAACCGTTTCGGTGTCGTCACATCTCGAATACATCATATTTTTGTAAGCGCCGACAATTTGTTTTTCGAATATCATACCTTTTCTCCTTTTTTATATATAGCAATATTATAACATACTTTTTCTCAAACAACAAGATTTTTTTGTTTTCCCGTTGACAGATCGTCTTCATTTGTTTATAATAGTTGCGCCGGAAACTGTTGCGCACGCAACTATTTTACTGTAGGAGAAAAATATGTCGAAATTTATGAAGATGCTGAACAATATCAGCAGGTCTCAAGCAATATACAGACAAAGCAAGGTGACGGCAGGCGATCTGCAAAGCTGTCACTATGCCTTCGCATTGGCTATCTGCCGCGAAGAAGGAAGATCGCAAGAGGAGATCGCTCGTGAGCTTTGTGTCAACAAGAGCACCGTCGCGCGTAATCTCAATTATCTCGAGGAAAAGGGATATATCACGCGCGTTCCGCTGAAAAATGACAAGCGGCAATTTTCCGTATATCCGACAGAAAAGATGCTTTCCGTTCTTCCCGAGATCAAAAAAGCCTCGCTCGAATGGATAGAACTGCTTTCCGAGGGGATACCGAAGGAGGAATTGGAGATATTCAACTCGGTGCTAAATCGAATGCAAGAAAAGGCGCGTGAAATAATCGAAAAGGGAGAGGATGCAAAATGAAGTGGGTATTTAACTATCTGAAGCCATTGACAAAACGAATATGCGTAGGCATCTCGATAAAGACTATCGGTACCGTCGCAGAGCTTTTTATTCCGTTTCTGCTTACTTACATACTTGAAAACGTAATTGAAACGGGCGATGCAAAAAGAATCGTACTTTTCGGAGTATTGATGGCGATTTGCGCCGTTATTGCCTCGCTCGGCAACATAATCGCCAACAGAATGGCTGCAAAAACGACGATGATCTTCTCAACGAGGATGAGAGAAACACTATTTTCAAAAACGCTTGCGTTGTCCGCAAGAAGCACTGACCGTTTCACTATCCCATCGCTCGAATCGAGGATAACTTCCGACACCTACAACGTTCAAAACTTCATCGGTATGATGCAGCGTATGGGAATTCGCGCGCCGATCCTCCTTCTCGGCGGAAGTATCATCACCTTGATCATGGACAGTTCTCTCGCGCTCGTTATGATAGCGACATTGCCGCTCATATTTATCGTTGTATACAGCATTTCTCGAATGGGCGTTCCGCTCTATTCCAAGGTTCAGCAATCTGTTGACGGGATGGTTAGAGTCGTTCGTGAGGATGCACAAGGAATAAGAGTTATCAAAGCGCTTTCAAAGGTAAACTATGAAAATGCCCGCTATGACTCAGCAAACACCAAGTTGAAGAAAAATGAAACGAGAGCAGGTATCATTATGGGTGTAGTTAACCCTATTATGACGTTGCTCATGAACATCGGTATCGTTGCGGTAGTAGGAGTCAGCGCGTTTCTCGTTGCAAAAGGTCAATCCTCGGCGACGACGGTGATCGCGTTTATGCAATATTTTACGTTGATATCGATGGCGATGATGTCGCTTTCGCGTATGTTCGTAATGTATACGAAATGCGCCGCATCCGCAAACCGTATATCTCAGGTTATGGACGAACAAAACGAGCTATGTATAGTCGAGGACGACCAAAAGGGTGACGAAAGCCTTCACATCTCGTTTGAGGACGTCTGCTTCTCCTATCTCGGAAAAACCAACAACGTTAAAAATATATCGTTCTCGCTGAAAAAAGGCGAAACGCTCGGAATAATCGGCGCAACAGGAAGCGGAAAATCGACGATCTTGCGACTCCTTATGCGTTTCTACGATGCAAATTGCGGAAAAGTGCGCATCAAAGGGAAGGACGTTCGCTCATATACTCGCGACGAGCTCACCGCGTTGTTTGGTGTAGTCTTCCAAAATGACTTTATATATGCCGACACCATTGAGGAAAATATTCGTTTCGGACGCGACATCTCGACGGAAGCTATAATCGAAGCGACGAAAACTGCACAAGCTTACGATTATATAACCTCGTTCTCCGACGGATTTGCCCACAGCGTTTCCGCAGGCGGAACGAACCTTTCGGGCGGTCAACGTCAAAGGCTTCTCATCTCGCGCGCGATAGCGGGAAAACCCGAAATACTTATTCTCGACGACTCGTCCTCTGCGCTCGACTATAAGACCGACGCCAACCTCCGAAAAGCGCTTTCGGAGTCGCTCCCCGATTCAACGATAATTACCGTCGCACAACGTGTCAGCTCCGTCAAAAATTGCGACCTGATCCTCGTTATCGACGAGGGCGAGATAATCGGCCATGGAAAGCACGAGTTCTTGATGGAAAACTGCGCAGAATATAAGGAGATCAGCGATTCGCAGATGGGAGGTGCTTTTCTTGACTGACAACAAACAAATAATTAAAAAAATAGGCAAAAAAGGTATCTTTTTGCGGCTTAGCAAATACGTTTTGGAGCAATGGCCGCTGTTTATCCTCGCATTGATCCTGACACTCGGCGCAAACCAGCTCTCGCTTCTCGGCCCGAAATATTCGGGAGCGGCTATCGACGCTATTGAACTTGAAAGCGGTGTTGACTTCCCTGCCGTTTGGGAAAACGTAATTTATATGCTCGGCTGCTATCTGATCTCGGCAATACTGTCATA
>JAZRTU010000006.1:0-1861 GCA_045652185.1 Eubacteriales bacterium
GAAATGAATGGTGTAAATCGAATTGATGATTTTATTAAGATGTGTATGTTTAAAGGATGGGTAGTTAATCGATTGGATATTCATACTCAAGTGGATATATTTGCAAAAGCAGAAGAAGAAATAGAATTTGAATAAGAAAAAGGCTTGTATCAAGTGATACAAGCCATTTTTTTGTGAAGTTATTCTATCCCCAAAAGCGCCTTTTCCTCGTCGGTGAGGTCATAAGTTGATTTTATACCGCTTATCTTAAAGGTGTATTCACCATCACCGAACATATCTACCTTCTCAATATAGATAATGTCATAAATAGATGCTATATCCTTGTTATACGCAACGTAGCCTCTCTCTGTTTCGATAAATGTCAAGTCGTCGAAGCTCAGGTTTGTCAATTTGAAATAGGGAGTGCCATCGGAAAAAACAAGTTTAGCGTGGATATCGTTTACAAAAAGTCCGTGCTTTGTGTTGTAATAAATAGGTTCAAACCATTCGAATGACGAAAAATATCCGTCTGCGAATATGTCGGAATAAACCAACTCTGCCGAAGCAGTTGTAAATATCAAGTTGGAAAGATCATAAATATCGGTTAAATTTCTAATTTGGTCGTGTTCACTTTTGAATGCATTTACATTTACTTTTGAATCATTCGAGAATGCTTGCTCCGATAAGATAGACAAAATGTAAAGCTTATCATTGTTGTAATGGCTCGGAGAAGCGAGAAGCTCCGCGTAATGCTCGAAAAGAAGCTTGAGCTTTTCCACATCATTACTATCTGCGTCCGACGTCACAACGTGGTCTCGAAGCGCTTCCATCCTCGAAATGCGCAGCCCGTTTTCTTCCTCAATAAATAAGAATTTCACATCTGAATCAGGCTCACTCACCGCACCGTCGCGAAACTCGGATGAGCCGCGCGCTGTCACGATATACCCGAGCTCGCTTTTAACGACTTCAACCGTATCAATGTCAATGTATCTTTTGCTCAATATCGCAAAATCAGTAAACGATGTCGTTGTATAAAACATATCGTCAATGTCAATATACGGCGGGTAATTGCAAAAGCCCGTAAACTTACTGCCGTAATCACTCACTTCAAATGAATAAGCGAATTCGGAGCGATAATAGATATCGGACAATTCCTTTGTATAAATACTGTCGAGCAAATTAATAAAATCGTCGAGAGAGCTGTATCTTGAATCAGTGATTTTCCTTCCGTAAAACCTGCTGCGCGGCGTTGGTGCAGTTTCGCCGTCATCAGGTAAAGTAAAATCACTGTCAAACCAATCCAAAACAGGAAACTTTAATTCGGCAACCGTATCGGTATCGTCGTACTCGAGCGATCCATCGCACATATTCACAATAAGAACGTATTCATTATACCTTCCCAAAAGCTCCTCTATCTCCGCTCTCACCTCGTCCGTCACCGCATCATTGACCGCAAATGTCGTAGATACG
Source organism: Eubacteriales bacterium (assembly GCA_045652185.1). GTDB lineage: Bacteria > Bacillota > Clostridia > Oscillospirales > CAG-382 > UMGS1307. The sequence goes on from JAZRTU010000006.1 coordinate 1,450, forward strand.
ACACCAACGAGAAATAGAAGTATCAAAAATATCGATAAATATTTTTTCATTTTTCTTCCTCCTTTTTAGTTCAATTATCTTTAATTGATTCCCAAAAGTGCCTTTTCCTCGTCGTTGAGGTATTTTTCTTTTATTTCCCTCGAATTTTTTATTCTTAAAGAATAATCCCCGTCTCCAAACAAGTCGATTTCATCAAGGTAGAATAAAAGATAATATTCTCCGTCAAAATAATATGCAAGATAGCCGCTTTCTGTTTTTTTGAACTCAAATCCATCAATAAAGTCTTCGTCAATGTTATGTGCTTGACCAAGCGGCGATCCGGAATTCAAGGCATCTTTATTTAAATAAAGCTTATCGGGAGAAGCTGTTGAGTAAATGAATGTTGGAAACACACACCCTGCAGGATCGAAGG
>JAZRTU010000007.1:0-1768 GCA_045652185.1 Eubacteriales bacterium
AAAAAATCAAAAAAAACACAATATAATGTCTCGCGAATACTTGAAAAAAATTTATAATATGATATAATTAAATAGGTTATAAGAAAAAGTATGCCCAAAATTTTAATGTTTGAAAAATGTAATTGAAAGGAATAAATCTAATGGCTTTAACTAAAGAACAGATCGATTTGAAGAACGCGGAGCTTATGAGCTTCATCGAAGAGAATAAGAACGTTCCCGGAAGCTTGATGCCTGTAATGCAAAAGGCTCAAGAACTCTTCAACTATCTCTCAATGGAAACAATGACAATGATATCAGAAAACCTCGGTGTACCCGTAACAGAAGTATACGGTGTTGCTACCTTCTACGCTCAATTCTCGCTTACACCAAAGGGAGAAAATATCGTCAGCGTATGTACAGGTACAGCTTGCTACGTAAAAGGCGCACAAGAGATTTTGGATGAAGTAAAGGCAGTTCTCGGAATCGGCGTTGGCGAAACAACGGCTGACGGAAAGTTTACTATCCAAGATACTCGTTGCCTCGGTTGTTGTGGCCTTGCTCCCGTAATGGTCATCAACGAAGACGTATACGGAAGACTTGTTAAAGCTGATGTAAGAGGAATACTTGAACAAAGATAAACGACGAATTTTCTGCAATTGTGGGATACGATAAGTAAGGAATGGTTTTAAAAATATGAAAATCAGTGATATAGTAACCTTGTTAGACGGAACTGTGGTAACAGACGGTGGCGACCTTGAGCTTGAACTTCACTCTGCTTGTGGAAGCGATATGATGAGCGACGTACTTGCGTATGTAAAAAACCAAGCTGTTTTGTTAACTGGGCTCGTTAATCCCCAAGTGGTAAGAACAGCGGAAATGATGGATATGCTCTGTATCGTGTTTGTGCGCGGCAAAAAACCGACACCGGAAATGATTGAGCTTGCAAACGAAAGCGGTATAGTGATAATAACGACCGAACATCGAATGTATGAAGCTTGCGGAAGATTGTACGTAAACGGCTTGAGAGCAGAATAGGGGAATAGATATGAGTGAACCCTATGTAATGCATTTTGAGGTTGATGGCGACAATTTTACATCAGCGGGTGAAGCATCCGTGCAAGTGAAAAAAACACTTCGCCAGCTTCGGTTCTCACCTGAAATAATTCGCCGCGTGTCGATCGCGATGTATGAAGGTGAAATTAATATGGTCATCCACGCAGGCGGCGGTGTCGCTGACGTGCTTATCTATGACGATCATATAAAAATAATCCTTGAGGACCAAGGCCCCGGCATCCCTGATATCCATCGTGCGATGCAAGAGGGATATTCAACTGCTCCCGAACAGGTCAGATCGTTGGGATTTGGCGCAGGAATGGGATTGCCGAATATGAAAAGATATACCGACTCAATGGAAATAGAAAGTAAAATCGGAGTCGGAACGAAAATAACAATGAAAGTAAATGTGTGATGGAACAATATAAGCATTCGGTATTGCTTGACATCAGTCGGTGTAAGGGATGTACTAATTGCTTGAAGCGATGTCCCACCGAGGCGATACGTATTCGAAACGGCCACGCAGTGATTGATGCAAAAAGATGTATCGATTGCGGTGAATGTATCCGCGTGTGTCCATATAAAGCGAAAAAGGCAAGCTGCGATAAGCTTAGCGCTATGGACGACTATAAGTGGAAAATAGCACTTCCCGCACCGTCGCTCTACGGACAGTTCAATAATATGGACGATGTGGATTATTTGCTGCACGGTTTGGAAAACAGCGGCTTTGACGAGG
>JAZRTU010000008.1:0-2438 GCA_045652185.1 Eubacteriales bacterium
GGTAGACACCCATTCTCTCTTTTTTTATTTTTGCATATCGGATTCTGTTCGAATCTTTTTTATCCATTTACCGCTTCTTAATCTTATCACACACCAAACTGCTTTTAGCACCTGTTCTATTTTGAGCGCAAAATAGATCCAAAACGCCGGAAGGTGGAACACGAGTCCCGCAAGGATACCGAGCGGTATTGATGCTACCCACAAAAAGATATTATCGGCGATCATCAGCACCTTCGTATCACCGCCGCCACGCAACACACCTTTTGTCATTATACTATTAGTTGCTTGGAAGACGATGATGATCGAGATGGAGAGCATGAGCTGGCGAGCAAGGACTTTTGTTTCGTCGGACAACTCGTAGAAGCTTATCATTGGTTCGCTTATGAGCAAGCAAATTCCCGCGGCGATCAATCCGAAGATAAGTCCTATTGACAAAAATGCATAGCCTTGTTTCCATGCTTTTTCTTTATCACCTTCGCCGAGCGTATAGCCGGTTACTATTGCGCCCGCTTGTGAAAATCCTTGGATCATTACCGAGCTGAGCTGTTGTGTTACCGCGGTTACTGCATTTGCTGCAACAAAGCTTTCGCCAAGGCGACCGATAACCATTGCAACGGAATTGTTTCCAAAAGCCAAGATACCGTCGCTGATCAGAACGGGAATGCTTATTCGCATATATTCACGCCACAGTTCACCGACAGGTTTGAAAATGTCTTTAATGCGATATTCGATGTTTTTATCCTTGAAGAACATAAACCCGCAGATGATGGCAAATTCGAACAAACGAGCAATTAGTGTGCCGACAGCTGCGCCTGCGGCTTCCATTCGAGGAAAGCCGAGTTTTCCGTAGATGAAGACGTAGTTTGCGCCAACGTTTACGAAAAAAGCACCGATCGAGGTTATTAGTGGTATATGTACTTGGCCGACGTTACGCAAAACGATCGTACAGGTCAATGACAATCCGAGAAAGAAATAGCTTATTACAGAATATTGCAAATATGATATACCGTATTCTATTATCGCTGTTTCCGTTGTATATATTCTCATTATCTGCTCGGGAAAGAAGATCGTTCCAACACAAAACAGAACCGACAACGCAAGACACAAACGAAGCATTATCGTTACTGTCTTTTTAAGCGCGGGGCGATCGTTCATACCGTAATAACGAGAGACGAGAACTGAGGCACCCATACCGATTCCCATACAAAAAATGTGGAATATCGTTATGAACTGGTTCGCAAGAGAAACGGCGGAAAGCTGTGTTTCACTGACTGCGCCGATCATTATAGAGTCCATCGCGTTGACACCCGAGGTTATCAATCCTTGGAGCGCTATCGGGACTGCTATTGTTAAAACGCGTTTATAGAAATTTTTATCTTTAACGTAAAAATCACTAAATTTCAAAGAATCACCTTCATTTTTTACAAGTTCTTTATATTATATCATATTTTTTCGGAAAATGGAATATATTTATATTTTTTAGATAATAAAACAGAGGACAGAGAACCCCAAAAAATTCTCCGTCCTTTTTTCTGTCATAAAGTTAAATGTTTAATAAATGTTCTTCCCATTTTATACGTCACGGCGGATTTTTGCCGTAGTTGTTTTTGGGAATGCTTCTTTACGGATTATGATGTTCGAGATATGCTTATAGGTCGGCAACTCACGAAGAACAAAACGTATTTCGCTCATTATTTCCTCAACGCTTTTTTCGACACCTTCACCGAGATAAAGCTCTGCAATCAAACCGTAATCCTCGCCATATTCGTTTTTAAGTCCGCGGACAACGACCTCGTCAATATACTCAATACGTCCGATATAACCCTCTATCTCCTCGGGGTAGATATTTTTGCCGTTGTTGAGCACTATTATATTCTTTTTTCTGCCGGTTATTACGAGCTGATTATATTTGTTGATATATCCGTAGTCACCCGTATAGAACCATCCGTCCTTTATTACCTCGGCAGTTTCGGTGGGGCGTTTATAGTAGCCGAGCATTACCGTTTCGCCTTTGACACATATCTCGCCTATACCTTCGCTGTTCGGAGCATCGATTCGCCAATCGATACATTCAAGCTTAACGCCTGCGGTATTCCAATCGTTACATATTTCGTTATTAGCGCAAATAACGGGCGAGCACTCGGTTATTCCGTAGCCGTTTACGAGCGGAATGCCTATTGAATCGAAGAAATCACCGATATCGGGGCGGATCGGGGCACCACCGGTTACGATTTTTTTCATTCTGCCACCAAAATTATTCAAGATCTCCTTGAAGAACACGTGGCGCAGATCGATTCCCACCTTGCGAAGTGCGTTGCTGACTTTCACGAGTAAATTGAATTTTTTCTCGATACCCTTTTGTTGTATCTTATTGATTATGTTTGAATAGAAAATCTCCGCGAAACGAGGAACGAGGTATATATATGACGGTCTGAATG
>JAZRTU010000009.1:0-11250 GCA_045652185.1 Eubacteriales bacterium
CTGATGGTGACGAATATGTTGAGAAAGGTTGATTTTTCGTCAGACGAGAGGATCGCGGCATATCGCTTCTCGAACGATCTGATAAACCTGCTGTTTTCCGACGGCAACGTTGGATTCAGGGCGATAGACTTGGCGTCGAACCATTTTTGGATAGCGCACGAGTATGCACAGCGCGGTGATAAAGAAAACACGTTAAAGGAGCTGACGCAGTGCGTCAAATATTCGGTAATGTCGGCAAAGCTGACGGATGCGGACTATACCGCGCCGATGGTGAACCGTTTGAAGCACCGTGAAAGCGAAACGACGAAGAACTATCTCGGAAATACGTGCAACCTCTACGTTGAGTCGTTGGAGGGCGAAAACCACGTCTATAACAAAAGCTTCGATTTCGTGCGAGAGGACGAGGAGTTCAAGCGTTTGCTCCGTGAGCTGAAAAAATACGCGAACTAACGGTCAAAAAGGCGAAGAGAGGTCTTCGTCTTTTGTTTTTGGCTTATATTAGATTTTTTGTTGTAATAACGCTCGGAGGGTTCTTTTATATCGCACTACCGCTGTTTGGTGTGATAATCGGAGTAATGGCATTGTTGTTGATTCGAATAATGACAAAGACAAAAAAACGCATTTCGAAGTTGAGATCAGAAATGAAAATATACGAATAACAGAAAAACTGCATTGCTCGTCAGGACAATGCAGTTTTTGTTTGCTGTATAGTGAATTTGGGTAAAAGGTATTATTTTCGTGTCTTTTTTTTCCACTCAGCCCAGCGTGGATCGGACTGTATTTCGTCTTTGACCAATGAGTATTCCGGAACACACCACCAAGGCCAATCCTCGGGTAGACTTTCCGCTTTGGTATGGGGATGACTGTCGTCGTCGGCTGTTATTTGTGGCTGCTCTATTTTTACGAGACGTAAAAGGGGAGAGGTATAGCTCGAGTCGTAACGGATATTCTCAAACGCTTTGAAATGAGCAAGTGAATCGTCGAGCGCGGTAAAAGCCTCGTCGTGTTTTCCATCTAACCATAGATATAACGACAACAACAAATACATTCTCGAAATATATGAAGCGTGAATTCCGTAATTACCGTCGGGGCAGATGCAGTCAAACAGCTTGATCGCACCGCGCAAGCTTTGTACCTTCTCGTCGGGTGTCATGTTTTGCTCGTATGCAATGATCGCGCCAACTGTCAACTCCGCGCTTATTCGCACAGTTCTCAACAATGCTTCTCCATAAGCTCTCGCGTGGGCTTTTCCGTCGCAAGCGTTAATTCTGAGCAACTCCCGTGATCCGTAGATGTTTGGAGCGGACTCGGCAAAAGCCAACGCACGTTCGTGCTCGCCGATATTTAAATATAGTTGGGAAAGCTCGGTGACGGCGCGCTGACGGAGAGAGCTGTCTTCAAGTGTTTTCAATAGCTTCTCGTATAAATGTATTGCCTCTTTCCATTCGGCATAGGTGCGATGCCTCTCAACATCGTATATGTTGTATCCCTCATCGTCGGTGAGATGATATTCACCGTAACGGACGTATCCCGCATTATAAAGCACATTAGCGAGACAAAGCATTATCTTTTCGTTTCCCGGAAATTCGATCATAGCTTCTCGTGCAAGTGCGATACATTCGTTGATGTTGATGTCGATCCCATTGTTTTTAAGGTTCATATCATCGATACGAGAAACTATCATATCAATTTTTTTAGAGCGTTCGTTCTCATAACCGAAAAGCTCGTCGATGGTAATGCCGAAATAATTAGCAATAGCAGGAATCATTTCCATATCGGGATAGCTTCCGTCTTTTTCCCAACGAGAGACCGCCTGATTTGTCACGCCGAGTGCAGTTGCAAGATCTTCTTGCTTTCTGCCGTCGCGTTTTCTTAACTCTTTTATTTTTTCTCCTAGTGTAAGTTTCATAAAGCCTCCGAAATATTAATTTCACCGGTGTGTCTTTATTATATCTTACGAAAACAGCGAAATCAATAATCAATCGGTTGTTTGAAAATCAAACAATGGTTGATTAAAAACACAAAACCGCCGAGGGTCAAATTTCCTCGGCGGTGTATTATAGGTTTTCTAAAATCGATTTCGCACGTTCGATATCGGCGGTGCAGTATTTCCAGAGCAATTCGCCTGTAATTCCGTCGGGATAGTCAGATATAGCTTTGTCGATATCATTTATTTTGGCGTTTCTTTCTTGGTCGTCGAAAAACCAACTCATTTTGGGCATTATTCGCTTTTCAAACGTGTTTTCCGGCATTAGTGCGACGCATATTTAAAAAATTTTCTTAACGACTTATTTTACCTTTGTATTATTTTTATTTTCAACATAAGGCTCGCCAAGATAAATTTGTCCGATTACACAGATTACCAATTTATAAACGCCCTCTACATCTACGGAAATTTTTTCGGATACTTGTCCTGTCGGTGTTAATTCTTTTGATATATATAGAACCTCACCGTCGCCGAAGATAATACAAAATCCGGGATATTTAAAGTGCGCGTTGTTTTTTTCCCACAATTCCATTTGTGTTTTAGAAATAAATGAAGTGCATTCGAATGTTCTATAATTTTCATTAATGTCTACAACTAAAAACTTTTTGTAATTTGCGCTTGAGTAACTATCGCGGTCATAAAAAAATGAACTAAAAGATAAACTTTTAGAATATACAAAAGACGAATCATATGATCTGCTTGAAGCAAAACCGCCAGTATGATCATTGCTTGTATATATACCGGGATAATGAGAATCGACCCATTCTTTTTCAACTTTATAACTCAAATTACGGTCGCGTTGAATCTCTCTCAAATCTCTGACATATGCAAAATCATTTTTTTCGATTTTTTTATTGAGTTTATAATCGTTATAACTGGTGATTCCGAAAACGATGAGCAAAATAGCCAGACAACCACAAAGAATTTCAATCCAGTTCTCTTGAATTATAATGATAATGGCTTTCATTAAACATCCTCCTTATTTTAAACAATTATTATTTAATAATTATACAGAAAATATTAGACATTGTCAACTGAAAATAAAAGAAACGAGGATAAAATACGAATGTTGAAGCAAAGTGGTTGAGAAAGAATAGTATATATGATATAATAAATTATAAACAAAAACAGTATAAACAAAAACAGGAGCATATTATGAAAAAATTACTGATAAACGGGAAGCTTGAATCGACAAATATTGCGCTCGGATGTATGAGAATGTGGTCTGTTGACGATGAAGGTGTTGAACGTATCGTTGACAGCGCACTCGAAAACGGGATCAATTTCTTCGACCACGCCGATTGCTACGGCGAAGACGGTGAATGTGAAGAAAAGTTCGGACGATACTTGAAAAACCACCCCGGTGCGCGTGACAAGATGATAATACAGACGAAATGTGCGCTCCACGATAGGATGTATGATTTCTCAAAAGAACATATCTTGCGCTCCGTTGACGCGAGTTTGAAGCGTCTTGGTGTTGACTATATTGACGCACTTCTTTTACACCGTCCCGATACACTTATGGAGCCCGAGGAGGTTGCCGAGGCGTTCGATATTCTCGAATCGTCGGGGAAGGTCGGCTCGTTCGGTGTTTCAAATTGCAATTCAATGCAGATCGAACTGCTCAAAACTGCGGTGAAGCAGCCCTTGAAGATAAATCAGCTTCAATTTTCGATCACCGAGTCGGGACTCGTCACATCGGGAATGAACGTAAATATGAAAAACAGCGAATCTGTGATGCACGACGGCTCGTTTTTGGAGTATGCAAGGATAAACGGAATAACGATACAAGCATGGTCACCGTTCCAATACGGATTTTTTGACGGAAGCTTTATCGACAACGAGGACTTTCCTGAGCTGAACGCAGCTCTTCGCAGTATCGGAGAAAAATATTCCCTCTCCAATGCGGCAACAGCGGCTGCATGGATACTCCGCCACCCTGCGAACATACAAGTCATTGTCGGCACGATGAATCCGAACCACCTTTCCGATGTGTGCAAAGCATCTGACGTTGTTTTGACTCGCTCCGAGTGGTACGAAATATATCGCGCAGCAGGTCATTGCTTGCCGTAGAAATTATAAGAAAATACGCTTGACAGAATTGGTGGAATGGATTATAATAATAGAAATCGTATAAAAAAGGAGTAAACACTATGGATGCAAAAAAGACCATAATGCAGTTTATCAAACCTAATCTTATCCCCGTTATTATTATGCTCGTTATCCCGCCGATCACGATCATCGGACTTATCGTGCTTCTTGTTGCGACTCTTCCTGCACAAAGCAGAGCAAAAAAGTGTATCGCTAAATTAGAAGCTGACGGCGAACTCGAAAAAGCAGCGGCTGAATTAATGTCCGATAACAAGAAGACATTTATAAAAGGCAAACTCGTGCTTACAGAAAATTATATTTTCAGCAAAGAAATGGGCTTCGCGATCAAATACAGCGACATTCTTTGGACATACTGGTATAAACATACACAAAGCGTTTTGCTTATTCCGATCGTCGTTACAAACTACATTTATTTTGCTACCAAAGAGAAAAATCCCAGACCTTTGGTTTCTATGGGCAGAGACAAAACAGGCGAGATCCAAAATGCTATCGTTGCGATCCACGCGCACAACAACAAATGCCTCGTTGGCTACTCAAAAGAAAACGCAAAGCTTTATAAAGAATTGAAAAAATAATAATCTATTCATTATAACAAGTTTACCCTGCAAGACTCTTGAACGTCCTTGCAGGGCTTTTTTTACTTTTCCAAGCCCAAAATCTAATTACATTATTTTACATTAATGTAAAATAATTACAAAAACATTGTAAAATATTAAAAAAATCGTAAAAAAACGAAAAAATTTTTTGTTTTGCTCCACCGTTCGACAAATTTTTCTGCCAATTTATGGTAATATCTTGCCATAAACAAAAACAAAGTTCAGGAGGACACAAAAATGAACGTTAATAGAAAAATCGATGTATTGGGAAGAGTGGTAATACCGGCGGAGTTCAGAAACGCGCTTGGACTTGGTGACGGTGACGTTGTGAACATCAGTTGTGAAAACGGCAAGATAACGATCGAATCTGCGCGTGAGATTTGCAAGCTTTGCGGAAGTCACGAATCTGTTATAGACGGAAAGATCTGCCGAAAATGCGTCAACGACGTACTTGAGATTGCTAAAAACTAATTTCTTCTATCTTTTCTACCGTAATAAAACTCGCACTCTGATCAATTCGGTGCGGGTTTTATTATAATAAAAACCTACAATTTTTTGCAATCTCGCCGGTGATGGATCTGCTTCCAAATCGACCGAGCTTTCGAAGATCATATCTTTTAAAAGGATTTTAATACTGTATTTCAAGAGATCTTTTTAACACAAAACAAGAGGCGTTGTGACCAAGTCGGTCGCAACGCCTATTTTCAATTATTTGGATTTTTTCTTGATAAAGAAGAATGCTCCGCCTGCGATCGCGAGGACGCATATTGAGATGATCACGATAGGTAGAATGGGTGGTTCTTTGTCATCCGTTATTTTTTCGGGTGCATCGGCTTCAACGTATATTGTCGCTTCGATCGTTTCCACGCCAACTGTTTTGCCGCTTGATTGGAGCGTTACGGTGAATGTGTCTTTGTCTTCACTGAAGAAATTATAATCGTCGTGAAGCGGGGAATATGTCGTTTGATGCATCAGACCGTTTTCACCGAATGTGATGAGTCGTAAATAACCCTCACCATCGCATTTTTGTCCGTTGATAACGTGGTTCGGCTCTTTTCCCGTTTCAGCATATTGATAGTCGGAGAGTATTTCCCAAACGTATCTTCCGCCGTCAAGCTCCAACTTCTTTCTTACTGCGCCGTGATCGTGACCGCAAAGTATAGCCGCGATGTTGTCGTTCGGTTTTATTATATATTCGATTATCTCGTCAGAGCGTGAATCGTTATATTCCGAAGGATCAGCCTCGTTTTTAACGTATTGTCCGTTCGCACCGAGATAGGGATGAACGCAGATTATAACGGTTCTGTCGCTATACGCCTGACATACCGCATTCGCCCAAGCGATCGTTTGCGGTTCTGCTTCAATTCCGTTTGATAGATACATAAACAGGTAATCTTGACCTGCTATCGTCAAAAGATCGTAGTGACAAGAGTTTTTGTTAATATATCCGCCATACCAGAGGTTGTCCTCAAATCGCGATTCGTTGAAATATTTTTTGTAGTTATCGAGTGTTGGCGGGAAGTTGCCTGTATCGTGGTTTCCCGCGAGTATACCGTAGGGCATTTTGGCTTTGTCGAGAATTTTATGCACTTTGTTTGCAAAAGCCCATTCATTGAGCGCATCCTCGCCCGAGCCGGGTGTATCAACGATATCGCCCGTATGGATCAGATATCCTGCTTTATTTTCGGTGAAAAGCCCGACACTGTAATTCAACAAAAGCTCATAAACGCTATGGAGATCGTCGAACTTCGAGTAATATTGTGTGTCGGTTATCCAAACGACTGTATCGGAATTCGAAATATATTTTTTGGGAGTGACTTTAATTTTAACTTCGCCGCCGTTGATATATTTTGCATCCTCAATCGTAACGAATATTTTTTCACCGCTGAACGCAGTTGTTATTTCGGTGTATTCGTTTTTTTCGAAATCAAACGCCTGAATGCTGATCTCGCCCTTTTCGCTTGACCTGCCAAGATATTCAAACATAAATTTTGTTTTGCTTCCAATATTATAAATATACTCAGCGCAATCTCCGGAAACTATCGGTTGGGAGGTGAGCTCTACGAGTCCGTCGTTGGAAAATTCCGTTTTTTCGAAGACTGCGAATTCTGCGCAAGCGACTGAGGTGTTACCAAACTTATCGGTAGCGGTAACGGTGAGTAGATGCTTTCCTCTTTTGAATTTTCCGAGGTCTCTTCCCGAAACGAACGCTTTTCCGTCAATATCAGCTTTTAACGTAACATTGCCCGAGGTATCGGTAGCTTCAAATTCAATTATATCTTCGGTTGAAAATGAATCGCCGAATTCAAAAGGAATTTTAATTGTCGGAGCAGTATTGTCGGTTGAGAATTTGATCTCTTTTTGAACTTCGCCGTTTGATGAGATAGTCAAAGTATGCTCGCCGTCGGGAAGCGTCGTTGTATCGACCTTTGCGAGAAAACCTTTTGCGGAGTCGATCTTATTTAAAAGGTCTGTGAAAACAAATGAAATATAGATCGGTGTATTGGGAGTAGTTCCGCCCAATCCGGTCGTCGAGCTCCAACCGTCGCCGAGTGAGTATGATTTACCTGCTTCGTATTTCAAACGCTCTTCACGAACTTCACCCGAGTTCTCGATCGGGTAGTGCAAAATGACCTCGTTGGGAGCTATCATATTACCATTCGGCAAAGTCAAATTTACTTTTGAAACCGATTGATCGTCGAGGTTATATTTTCCGTATATCGTACCTTTTCCATAAAAGAAATTATCCGACCAAGGCACATATGTAAATATGGTGTCACCGCTTTGGAGAAGCGATTTTTTGATGAGCAGCTCAAATTTGTCCTTGTCGTGTACGGGTGCGGTGAATTTTTCGTCACCAAGGTATAATGGCGCGCCTTTGTATTCAACGCCCGTCGTTGCAAAGCTCAAAACGGGTTCGTTTTGATTTGTTCCGAGCGATTTTCCATCAATGGCGAACGAGAGGTTTTCGCCGCCTGATGCAAGAATCTCGAAGATCCCCGAGATGATGTCTCCGTTTTTGATGTTAACTTCAATTCCGTCTGCTGCGAACGATGGTATCGCAACGGGAAGAAGCAACATAAGGCATAATAAAAATACAGCAATTCGTTTCATGTTTTTTTCCTTTTATTTCTCAATTTCGTAATTCCAAGTGATAATACCGCCAAACTCCTTGACGTTGGTATAACCGAGCTTTACGAGTGCTTCGGCGGCTATTTTGCTTCGTCTTCCGCTTCGGCAATAGACGAGAATAAGAGTGTCCTTGTCGGGAATCTCGTCCTCCGCGCGCTCGGATATCTCATATTCGGGAATGAGGATCGCGTTCGGGATATGACCTTCCGCAAACTCACTTTCGGTTCGTGCATCTATGATGACGTATTCCTTTTCAGTATCCATCAGCTTTTTCGCTTCGTCTTGGGATATCTGCTCATATGTTATAGCTCCACCGCCACAGCCGGCGAGCATCAGCGGTAAAAGAAATGCTGTTAATAATAATTTTTTCATAGCGTCACCATCTTTATAATAATAGTTGATATATTTTGTAATCAGCCCAGCCCGTATCCTCATAAAACATATTTACCGTATACATATGCTCGAATCCAAGCTTTGGATATAGGTTCTCTGCGGGAACGTTTCCGCTGAGTACGTCAAGGCGAACGGCAAGACAGCCTTTTTCCTTTGCGACGGAAATAGTGTGACGAACCATCGCGGCGGCAATACCTTTTCGCTGAAAGTCAAACCCGACACCGAGCGCATGGATGAGAAGCGCGTCCTCTCCCTTTATTCCGCTTTCGGCTTCGAGTTTTTCATATCCGTCACCGCGGCTGCTGTTGAGTATCATAACGGCACCAAGTCTTTCTCCGATCTCGAGAACATATAGTTCACGTCCGCGAAGCGCATCCTTCAGCTCGTTCGGTGCGGGGTATATATCTTTTTTCCAGCCCGGACCGTATTTTTCAGTCTCAAGCTTGTCTATCATATCGAAATAGAACGCTCTGACTGCATCGAATTCATCGGCTCGAGCAAGTCTAATGTTGTAGTTTTCCATAATACCGTTCCGATCAGTCAATAAGACCTTCTGCTCGCGAACGTGAAAGCGAACGCTCTATCGATTCCTCGAGCTCTTTTTCAACACCGTAGTATTTTGCAATTCCTATCAGACCGCAAATAGCTTGGCGAATCTCGTTCGCAAGGTCTTCTTTTTTCGGGTCGCCATGCTTCATTCGCTTCAGCCCCGAATCTTCCCATAAATTAACCTCTGAAGCAACCTCGCCACACTCCTCGAGCAGACGAGTCACCATTTGAAACGGTTCAACACCGCGTGGAAAGCGTTTGTTTGAAGCTTCGACCATTTTGTAAAATCTTTCCATAAATGCAATACACCGCCTTAATAATTATTATTGTTATTATAACATCATTGTTAAAATTTTTCAATATAAATCAAAAAAGCTTTTCGGTCACGAGGGATCTTGGCATTTTATTAATTCATAAAAACGATTGAAAAAAACGCGTTTTTATGATATAATCAGTTCGATAAATAAGAATTCGACAAAGGAGTGGATTTTATGAAAAGATTATTTGCTTTAGTTCTTGTATTGATATTGATTATCTCTGTATCTGCTTGTGATAATCAGCCAACACACAGCAACGACTTATCACAGCCCATCACTAATCTCGAATTTTGGATCGCCGAAAATGTTGATGATGTTGATTTTTCAAAATATCAAATAAAATACGGAATAATGGGTGGAAGAGAATACTACGGCACAGGATATGTTCCGACTGTTGATGAATACGGGCAACAAGTTGACCCCGAGCATTGTGTTATTTATACTGTAACATCTTACCCTGACTATGCGAACAAGGAACAACACATAACGCATATTTATATTACAGACCCTAAAATTGAATTCTATGGTATCACGCTAAATTCATCTTTTGAAGATTTTGAATATTATATCCAAAACCAAGGCTTTGAGATAACACATTCAAACGAAAATAGCCGTACCGCTGAAAAAGGTAAATATTCTGTTACCATCACAAAGGAATGGATTAGAATTCGTGTTGAGGTTGAAAATAAGGATGGCATACAATTCTAATCGTTAAATTCCAATTTGTCGAATTGCTTCATACCGATATCTAACTCGGTGCAACTTGCCAACATTGCGAACCGAAAAAGATATCATTTCCCAAAAACGACCTTTGGGGAGGACTTGAACTAAATCTTAAAAATATTAGTGGAAAATTTTTAAATTTTATGATATATTCAGTTTGATAAATAAGAATTTGACGAGGTGTATATTGATGATTATTACATTGGAAACAAGAACTGCTGATTCGGTTCGAACCTATTTTGAAAAGGCAAATAGACCCGAAATCAAGCAGGTATTACCCCAAAAGGCACAGACAGTTGAAGAAGCATTGGCAGATTACGAAGAAACACTATTGCCAAATGCAACAAGCTTCGGTCAGACAGTATATGTCGATGGGAAATATGTCGGTGATGTTTGGTGCTATTGCATTGATATGGATGATGAACCAAACTGTATGCTTAGTTTCTGCATTTTCGAGCTTGAATATTGGTCTAAGGGTATTGCTACATCGGCTGTAAATATGTTTATTAAGAATGTTTGTGAGCGGTACGATGTGAAAACCATCGGTGCATTTACCTTTGCACACAACAATGCTTCCATAAGGGTTTTGGAAAAGAACGGTTTTGTAGTTATGGAAGAATTTGAAGAAGATGGCGTTTTGTCGAAGTATTTTCAGTATGAGTGCTGACAAATTCCAATTTATCGATCCTCTGCCCCCCACAAATTCCCCAAATTCAAACGAAACGGGAGGGTCCCATGAAACACATCAAATTCGGAAAAACCAATCTCAACGCCCCCGCCGTGATGGTGGGCTGTATGCGTATGCGGGATCTGGAGGTCAGTCAGGCCGCCGCTCTGGTGGAAAAGGCCATGGAGCTGGGCTGCAACTGGTTCGACCACGCAGATATTTACGGCAACGGCCAGAGCCATAAAGTTTTCTCCCAAGCCGTGAAGGAGCTAGGCATTCCCCGGGAGGACATTTTCGTTCAGTCCAAGTGCGGCATCGTCCGGGGCATGGGCTACGACAGCTCTTACCGCCATATCCTCGCCGCCGTGGATCAGATTTTAAGCGAACTGGACACCGACTATCTGGACTGTCTGCTGCTCCACCGCCCCGACCTGCTTCTGGAGCCCGAGGAGGTGGCCGAGGCCTTCACCCGGCTGGAGGAGAGCGGCAAGGTGCGCCTGTTCGGCGTGTCCAACTACCGCACCATGACCCTGCAGCTGCTGCAGAAGTATCTCAGGCAGCCCATCCAGGCCAACCAGCTCCAGTTCTCTCTGGCCCACGCCGGGATGCTCCGGGCCCAGGCGCAGACCAATACCACAGCGGATGGGGCCGCCGATCTGGACGGTCAGGTGCTGGACTACTGCCGTCTGGAAGACATCACCATCCAGACCTGGTCCCCCTTCCAGTACGGAATGTACGCCGGGCTTTATCTGGACAGTCCCGAATACCCCCAAC
>JAZRTU010000010.1:0-12794 GCA_045652185.1 Eubacteriales bacterium
TATACCTTCTACGTCCGAAACGAAGGTGAAAACCCTCAAGATCTAAAATGGACGCTAAATATCAACTCCGAGAGTAAAAATATCTCGTCAGCCGCATGGGTAATGCTCTTTATCGATGGCGAACTAACGATATACGCCGAAGCCGACGAGCAGGGAAACATCCAGTGTCTACCCGCCGCCGACGATAATAACCACGGCTATCTGACAGCCCCGATGTACGATGTAAACGGCAATAAGGACGAACAGTATGAAGTAGTCGCGACGCGCGGCGACCTCACCTATTGGCGAATCAAACCGAAGCCCTTTATTTCGCATACCGCTGTTGATACAGGACTCTTCGAGGATATCCCCCCGAACGGTGTCCACAAATTCACCGTCGTTATCTGGCTCGAGGGCGACGATCCCCATTGTACCGACGAGCTCATCGGCGGCCACTTCGGAATGGATTTCTATATGGAAATGCCGATATTGCTCGATTGAGCGCAAAATAAGGTTTTAATATGTGTTTTTGGAGCGGACCGGAGACATATAATAAAATAAAAAAACAATTTCTTAGAAAGGAAAAAAGAAAAATGGTTGAAAAAGAAAACAATTTTAACTATAGCATCAAAGGTAAATTGATTTCAGCTGTGGCTATGTTGATGGTAGCGGTAATAATGGTCGTATCCTCTACATACGCATGGTTCACACTTTCTACCGCACCTGAAGTAACAGGTATCTCCACAGCAGTTGGTGCAAACGGCGCTTTGGAAATGCTCTTGCTTACTAAAGATGAAACCGGCGATTGGGTTTACAACTCAGGTATCTTGGATTCAAGCTTAGACGAGAATACCTATTGGGGTAACCTCGTGGATCTTTCAAAACCCGAATACGGTTCCAACGAGATCACTCTTTATCCGTCCAAACTTAACATTGATGCCGGCAACAAAATCAATGGTACAAACCCGATTTTGATTCCTGAGTACAATGCTAACGGAAGACCTACAGCAACAAAACCCGCAGGACAATTTGGAGAGTTTAATTCCGTAAATGGAACTTTTGCTCCGAATAATAACGCATACGGCTTCCGTGCACTCGGTGTTGCTTCCGGCCTTACAAATCGTCAACAAGCTTTCCGTGGCGCTCTCGGTGAAGTAGGTTCCGCACAAGGTAGTGCGCTTATCTTGGCTCGTAGCTCTTTGAGTGAAAACGGTACAACACTTGCTTCTATCGCTGTTAAAAAAGCTATGAATGCAAGCGCTAAATTTACCCAAGATGACCTCAATTCAATTGGAGATATGCTTTCTTCTCTTGAACAAGCACTTGCAAATCTTGAAACAGCATATATTCAATCTATCGTTGCTACTGTTTTGAGTAGTGCAAATACATCTACTGATGAAGCTGCTGAAGCATTGGCTGCTACTATAAAAGGATATCTTGCAGACGGCAACCTTGGCGAACGTGTATCCGGCGCAATTTCTGCTCTTGAAGACCTCGAAACTACAGTAACTGAAAAATTGCTTGGTTATTCAACATTTACTCAAGCAGTTGCAAATGTAAAATTAGCAAGAACAACATTCGATGCAATTGAAGAAAAAGCTGAATATGAATGGACTGATTTTGCAAATGCACTCACCAAACTTGTTGATACAGATACAATCACAATCAACGGCGTTACAGTTCCTGAAATTAAAACAGATGAAGGCAAAAACAAAGTTGCAGGCGATATACTCGGTGGTAAGGGTGTTTCTGTAAACATTCCCACAGGCGGCGGTGTATATGCTGATGTTGCTGACCTCTGCGAAGACTACACTGTTGATATCACGATCAACTCTACAGACCTTAACGTTGGTGTTAACGATATGACTATCAACGCTAAGATGAAGGCTGATTCCACATCTGATAACAAATACCTCAACACATTGAGAAATGCTATTAACGAGTTATATCCTGCATCACAAGGTGTGAATACAACTCAACCCTTGACAGAGTTCTATGGATATGTTATCGACCTCGCGTTTAAAACAAACGCTGCTCAATCCAACCTTCTTCTCCAATATGATGGAAAAGACCGTATCTATTCCGATAACAATAACGAAGCTACAATGGGCGGCGGAAGCACAATGACCTTCCAAGCTACAACACCTGACTTCACAACTGAGCATGTTAAAAACCTTATGAGCAACCTCCGCGTTGTGTTCTTCTCTACCGATTCTTGGGAAATCATCGCTGAAGCTCGTCTTGATATGTCTGATGTTACAATTGATGCAGCTGGTGTAACAGCTCAGATTAAGATTTGGGATAAAGATGTTAATAATATGTTTGAATATAAAGTCGAAGGCCAAGCTACACAGATTTTGTATTCTAAAGAGGTTACCACAACAACTGGTGAAGGCGAAGATGCTGTAACAGAGACAACAACTAAGTATTATTCTGATAAAGCTATGACAGTTGAAGTTCTTGATGTTGATGAATTAAAACTTACTGCTATTACAGAAGCATTTGCTGATCAGGATGATGCTGTTATTACAGCTCTTAACCAAAATCAAATTCATCATGTATCCGCTCTCGTTTACCTCGATGGCGAATCCATCACAAACGCTGACGTTGCTGCAACAGCTGCTTCTTCAATGACAGGTACCGTTAACCTCCAATTCGCAAGCTCTGCTCAACTCGTTCCTATGGAATATGGTGAGCTCCATACAACTAACACAAGTGAAGCAGCCGGTGCATAACCCATATAAATAAGTATTTTACTTAAAATTGACCCTTTACCGTACAGCGACCACTGTACGGTAAAGGCGTACAATAACAAATCCCCCTTGCAACTGCAGAAAGGCTAAAGATGAATACTGTTCAACCGAATGTAGAAGTCAAAACTAAAAAGCCGAAGCTGAAAACGATGGTATTTATCTACCTCTATATCATCCTCATCATGTTTATTCTTTCTGTGGCTGCGACATATACTTGGTTTTCGCTAACAAGAACTCCGCGAATTAGCGATATGACAGTAAGTGTATCAACTCGTCAAGGTCTCGAGCTTTCCCTCGATATGTCGGAAGACAGCTGGGGCAACTCGCTTTCATTTCTTGATATGGTAGGCGAACATCGTCCGCTTCGACCGATAACTTGGTCGAATAACGACAAAATTTTCTATGCCGCAACCTATAATATAAACGGAAGATTGACCGATAAATGGCTTCCGCTTTCCGATGACAGAAACGCAAACTCCAACAACTTCGATGGCTATTACATCGTCGGCACGTTTTATGCGCGTTCGTCTCAAACTGTTTCTGTCTCACTTACTCCCGCAATGGAACTCCAAGAAGGAATAATGGGCTCGGGAACCTACGTTATCGGAAAACCGATCTGGAACAGCGAAACGATCTCCCACGATAACGCGGGCAAAGGAGCCGAAAACGCCGTTAGATTGGGAATAAAAGTAACGCTTCTTGATGAAACGGGCGCACCTCTCCCCGAAACCGAGGTGTTCTATATCTACGAGCCGAACTGCGATACCCATTCCGATGGCAGAGTGGGATATATCGAAACCCCATCGATCGACCTGCAAAACTCTCTTGTACCGAGCGACAGATTAATTAAACAAACCTCTTCAAAGTGGACAGAAACTGATCCTGTCCAAAACGGTGTCCTGATCCACACCTTTGGCGACTTCGAAGACGAGATCGAGCTTTTTACGTTAAAAAAAGGACAACGCGCCGAAATTAAACTCTATATCTGGCTTGAAGGACAAGATGTAGATTGTACGAATGAGATCGGAGCAGCACAAATTTTTGCGAATATACAATTCAAAACCGACCCGAAAGGTCAAACCGGATTCGATCCGATAGATCCGATAGAATGAAATCATTGCCGTAAGGCTAAAATAAATTAGTCAGCAAATGCTGAAAAGGAGGCACATATGTCTGAAGTGCAAAAAAATTCAAAAGTAGCTTCAAACAATGAAAAAACCACTAAGAAAAGAAATCCGAAAAAAGTGCTAAACACAATAATCAACGTAATATTGATTATTGCGATTATCATTGCCGCAATTTGTACCTTCATATCGTTCGTAACGACATCAGGTAACGGTGTTCCGAGCGTATTCGGATTAAGACTTCTCTCCGTACAAACAAAATCTATGTATCCTACCTTTGATGCAGGCGACCTATTGATCTCTGTCGCTATTGACGATCCTTCGGAATTGCGTCCCGAAGAGGATATCATAACCTATTGGACCATAATCGAGGGCGAACGCGTATTGAACACCCACAGAATTCACAACATTTATGATGGCGGTGGATACTTCATTTTTGAAACTAAAGGTGACGGTACTGGTGCGATCGACCCCTTGACCGTTCACGAATCTGAGCTCGTTGGTCAGTTCAAGTTCAAGATCCCGCGTGTAGGTAAATTCTTTGACTATCTCCAAACGTCAACAGGATTCCTTTTAATAGTACTTATCCCCGTTTTGATATTCTTCATCTTCCACCTTGTACAGTTCTTCCGTGTGCTCTTTGAGTATCAAAACGTTAAAAACCGTCTCAAATATGAGCAAGAACGCGGCAAAGCCGAAGACCTTCTCATCAAACAACACGAAGAAAAGCAACGTCTCGAGGAAGAACGTGCCAAAATGGAAGCAGAACTTCGCGAGAAATTGCGCGCAGAATTACTCGAATCAATGGCAAAAGAGAAAGAAGCATCCGACTCTGCAAACAAACCCGATTCCGAATAATTTGCTTCAACAGATCATTAAGAATTACTAAGAGTGTGATATGGAAAATTTTTTGAGATACTTCTATCAGGATATCGTAAGAGTGTTCAATGCCTTTAGCGATGTATTTAGATCGATTTGGACTTTTTTGAACTATCTTTTCAATTTCCCGATGAGGATGGAAATAATAAAAGAATATGATGAATCTTTTTCCACAAAAGAGTGGATATTGATGCTAATCGTCAACATCATTCTCGTGGTTCTGATGATCATAATTATATTATTTGCAGTAAAATTACTGAAAAAAATATTCCGATTCAGAATCTCCCCGAAAAAATACGATGCAGCGATAAACCAGATCAAACAACTCCAGCGTGACCTCCTTCGCGCTAACTACGAAAAAGATCGCCTTTTGGCAATGCGTTTGGCGCAAGTAACGGGCGAGCAAGAAGATGAATTAAAATCAGAAGATAAGGATGACGAAGAGAAAACCGGGGAAAACGAAGAAGTTGCGCCCATCGATCAAAATCGTAATACACGTACTTCTCCTTGTGTTGACCCTGCGCAAAGCCGTTTCTTCCGTCTTACCAATGTAGATAACTACTATAAAACGCATTATGTAGAACCCGTCTATAATACCGAAATAACTCTCGAGGAGTTTTGCGAACAATTCCGTAAGTTTGCTGCCTCTCGTTTGCGTCTATATTACGAAATAGATATGATCCGTTATTTCATCTCTTCAATGGGAACAACGAGGATCATAATTTTGCAAGGTATTTCAGGTACGGGTAAAACGAGCTTGCCGTATGCATTCGGTAAATTCGTTTCAAAAGATACCACCGTTGTTTCTGTTCAACCGTCATGGCGTGAACGTACCGAGCTATATGGATATTACAACGAATTCTCGCGTAAATATACCGAAACAGATTTCTTGCGTGCGCTCTATGAAAGTAACTATTTCCGTGATCCGCACATAGTGATCCTCGACGAGATGAATATCGCGCGTGTTGAG
This sequence comes from Eubacteriales bacterium, assembly GCA_045652185.1. Classification (GTDB taxonomy): domain Bacteria; phylum Bacillota; class Clostridia; order Oscillospirales; family CAG-382; genus UMGS1307. The sequence continues at coordinate 5,706 of JAZRTU010000010.1, forward strand.
TATTATTTTGCTGAAATGCTATCAATACTCGAATTACCGCTTCAAGATGAGCGTAACGTCGATATCGTAACAGCAGTATGGGACAACGACCCCTGCCTTATCAATAAAGGCTCTGTTCATATTCCCGATAACGTTTGGTTCGTTGGAACGATCAACAACGACGACTCGACCTTCGCTGTAGCCGATAAGGTATACGACCGTGCTATCCCGATCGACTTGGATAGTAGAGCAGATGCATTTGAGTGCGAGGATACGGAACCTATAATTGTGTCAACCGACCACCTCAACGCACTTTTTGATAAAGCAAAAGCAGATTATGTTATCTCCGACGAGATAATCGAAAAACTTGATATAGTTAACCAATATGTAATAAAAACGTTCCGACTTGCATTCGGTAACCGTATTATGAAACAAATTCGTGACTTCGTACCGTGCTATATCGCGTGCGGAGGAACAGAAATCCAAGCCGTTGACTTTATACTCGCTAAAAAGGTTTTGAGAAAATTTGAATCTTTGAGCATCGGATTTATGAAGGATGAGTTGACAAAATTCTCAAACTTCCTCGATAAGACCTTCGGCAAAAATGCAATGGTTCATTGTAAAGAATACATAGAATTACTCAAGAAGAATAATTAACCTTTAGGGAGCGCTGATTGTGGCTGAAAAAACAAATTCCACAAAATCTATCGCCGAAAACGAAAAAGAACAGATAGATCACATATATCAGAAATACGTTAAAGGCGTTATTCGCGCTCTCGGCAGCACAGAATTCTATGAGTATTTCATGGCAGCCATAGCAGGTGCAAACAACGAGATCCAGTTCTCCAACAGAAGAATGGAAAAGCTTGTTGACACCGAGTGGATAGATGCGATAGAGTCTGCATTAACGGGATTTCAACATATCATTGAAAACCCGCGTAACGTAATTCGTGAAGACGAATTGATAGTAAACGTTGCTAACGCAAGAAAAACAGGAAGCGACGTTGTCCGCCACCTAGCCCAACATGCATCGCTCGTTGAGGACTTCAACGAGGAAAGCGGCGACGTTCGCCCGAATAAGGTATTGCAAAAATATCGTGAAGACTCAATCGGTCAAGTTTATGAAAACCGCGTTGTTTTCACAACACTTGAAATGGCATATCAGTTCGTAAAAATACGTCACGATGCTTTGTTTGAAGCAATGAGCGACGAGTTTGGCGCGAAATTAAAAGTAAAAACAGATATGGAAAGCTCGAATGAAGCAGTACATATGGATATGTTTTTGCATATTCGCGATATCGATAGCGCAATTGATACGGACGATAAAAACAGAGAAGTCTTCGACCGAATTTCAAGACTGTTTAGAATTCTCTCCGTAAATATGAATTCCCACTTCGCGCGTCATATGTCAAAATATCCGCGAATTAAAGGAAAAGTAACAAAAACAAACGTATTAAAGAAAAATAAAAACTATAGCGCTATCCTAAAACTGTTGGAATTCCTTCGCGGATACGATAGTATCGGATATACCATCAAAATAATTGAGCAAAATCCGGAAATAACAGAATCATTCCAAGAAGATATATTCAGAAACTCGCTTTTCCAATATCTTGTTCTGAAGAATCATCTTGAACGTGATAAAGACAGACGTTTGCCGACTCCTAAAAAGGAAAAGAAACGTCAGCTCAAACCTAAATTTATAAAAGAGATAATCGAAGAGTTGACCGAAGATTACGATCTCCCCGATGTAGAGATCCGAAAGGTGCTCATAGAAGAACTCACCAAAGAACAGCTTATGCGTGAAGAGGCAGCTGAACGAAGACGCCTCATGGAAGAACGTGATCGTCGCAAAAAAGAAGAAGCCGAACGGTTGCGCCAAGAAAAAGAAGCTGAAAAAGAAAGATTGCGCCAAGAAAGAGAAGCCGAAAAAGAGCGTATCCGCCTTGAAAAAGAAGCAGAACGTCAACGTCAACTTATCGAGCGCATGGAACGTGAGCAAGAAGAACGCAGAAGAAGTAAGCTGTTTAAAGCTGAGCTTGAGTTGTTTGAAAAAGAACGTGAAGAACGACTTGAGCGTCGTAAAGAAGAGATTTCAAAAGAAAAAATATCTGCGGAAGATTTTGAAGATGCAGCATATATCGTTGAAGAAACAGAGCGCATAAAACAAGAAGAACTTGAAAGAAACCGTCAACGCCGTCGCGATGAAATAGCAAAGCGTCAGCGTGAAGAAATGGAAGCTCGTCAGAAAGCACTCGATGAAGAAGCAGCAAGACGAGAAAAAGAGCGCCAAGATAAATTGGAAGAAGAAGCGCGACTCCAAAAACTTCTTGAAGAACAACACGAACAAGAAAGACTTGAACGTGAAATGGCAGACAGAGAATTGATTGTAGACTTTATAAAAGAACTCTCAAGATTTGACCAAAGAAAACAACAACGTCTGACAGTTCGTAAAAACGAAGAAATAAAACGAGCAAAGATCATAGCTGAGTTCGAAAGCCGTATGCAAAAGCGCCGCAACGAAAAGAATGAGGCGCAAAAGAAAAACAGGAGATTTTGGTAAAAATGAGTGAAGTGTTCCGCAAGCTGTTAGCTGCAATATCTACATTGTTGATATCAGTCACTATGGTTGTAGCAATGACTTATGCTTGGACAACACTTTCATCCTCACCTGTTGCAGAAGGCATCCAAATAACGATCGGCGGCGGAAATACAATATTAGTCGCTCCCGACTATTCCTCTACCGTCGATGGCAAGACCTATCATTATCCCGGCCCATTTAACGATAAATTGATTTTTTCAAGATTTCGTGAATATGATTATTTGAACAATGTCGATTCATTGTTGCCTGTGTCTACAGCCGATGGTGTAAATTGGTTTATGCCAAATTATTATGATATACTTGATAAAGAAGTTCTAAACGGTGATGCAAGTGTCGGTCAGCTAAAACCATTTTCGGAATTTTTCTGTGATACCGAATTGGAATATGCAAACTTGACCGATAGCAGTGATGCCTTGGGGCATTATGTATATCTTGATTTCTGGGTTGTTTCGCCGGGAACTGACTATATTTTGCGAGTGTCCGACGGTGATGAAAACGGCGGAAGCTTCCTTTTGGAAAAGCCGACGATAGTAAAAACCGAAAACGGCTATGAACTTGATAAAACGCTCGGTTGTATCTCGTCTTCAGCGCGAATCGGATTTCTTGCGAATACAATGACAATAACCGATAATACAATGCTGTATTATCAAAAAAGTCCATCGTTTAATAATAGATTTAATAAACTTCGCGGAACATTCAGTAACGCAGGTGAAGAGTATTATCCGTTAGATAATAGGTTCTTGATATATGAACCGAATGGAATACTCCATACCAACGATAGCGATAATGGAACGTATATCCCGACATATCCATTAGGATATGATAAGGGAGTCGTGAAAGAGGTCGATATTCGTGATAGATTGGCAGTCCAGTTGTTGAATTCTTGGAAAGAAGAAAATGGCACCTCGGTAACTCTCGATGCCATGTTTAAAACGTCAATTGCGGGAAAAAAAGTTGATTCAGTTGAAAAAGCCAAAGAATTCTTCGATAAATACATCCAAAATCAGTATAATCCATATATTATAAAAGGTCAGTTCGTCCAAAAAACGAATTCCCTCTATGGTATGGCTGCCGATGATAATAAAGTAGATGCTGAAGAACTCGCAGGTTTGAATATATCGGGGGCTGCTGAAGATACCTATATAGTAAAATTGGAAAAAGATGTTCCTCAAAAAATAAGAATGTTTGTTTGGGTAGAGGGACAGGATGTCGATTATACAACTTTCGCCACCACCTTGGATTTTGCTATAAGTATCGAGTTGGCAGGAAGTAATGTTGAAAATGAATAATAAAACAAATAAAACTGTAGCAAAAAAAGTATTGTCACTCTCACTAACCGTATTTTTTGTCTTCACTCTATGCCTATGCTTGTATATAGCGATCCAGTCGTTAACAGTCGGATATGTGAGTTTGTTTAAAAAAAGCTTTTTTCGTGTAATAACGGGAAGCATGGAGCCGACTATTTCTGTCGGTGAACTCATAATAACTGATAATGTCGATATCTCCGAAGTGAAGGTTGATGATGTTATAAGCTTTAAATCGAGAGCAGCGGAAATGTTTGGCGCAATAATAACCCACCGTGTAACAGAAATTAAAACAAACGACGCAGGAAAAGTAAGTCTTGTTTCAAAAGGTGATGCAAATCTCTCGGTCGATTCACATTATGTTTTGGAAGAAAATTTTATAGGTAAGGTCGTTTGGAACTCAGGTGACTCGAAAATCTCGAATGTTGTTGGTTTTTTGTCAAGCCCGTCCGGTTTCTTTATTTGCATAGTTTTACCGTGTGTATTTATTTTTCTTGGGGTCTTGCATGAAAATACTCGTTCAATGAAACGTGATATGGACGTTTTGTTAAAAAAGATAAAAGAAAAAGAACAAGATGGTTTAACGGAAACAAAATCGCTTATTAACGAAGAAGAATTAAACCAAATGCGAGAACGTATTCGCAAAGAATTAATGGAGGAATTAATTAATCAAGATGAATCAGAACAGTCCTGACAATAATATATTTGGCGGACTTCTGAAAGGTTTGCAAAAAAAAGTCGTATTTCGAGTGATGCTTGTCGTCCTGACGATCGTTCTTGCCGCGATATTGGTGTTTTCGTTAACAATAGCTTGGCAAATAAACGTCATCCAAACAGGCGGTCTTTCCTTCTCTGCGGAAAGTTGGAATTTTAGCGGACAAGTATTGATGGAAGACGATAATATCGTAATGGCACCGGGGGATTCAGGAGTAGTGCCACTCACTTTGAAAAACGAAAGTCAAAGCTTGGTAGCGGCAAGCATAACTCTTTCAAAGGAACAAATGAATATAGCTCAAAACAGAGTGTTTTTCTATATTGATTCTCAGGAATACCGTAACGGTGAATTGATGGATAGAGTGTATATCAGCTCAAAAAAAAGCTACACATATACAATGTTCCCGTTTAGCGAAATAGTAATAGACGAGAAAACCCGAAACCAACCTCAATTAAAATGGGAGTGGGTATATGATAACCTTGGATATTACGTTCTCGGTCATATAACCGATAACGGAGGTGTTTTGGTGGAGGATTATTTGTCACCTATCATATATGAATATGATGAGTTAATGACGACCTTCCATGAAAACGGTGACCTCAAAACCATCGACGGTATCATCACTGCTGAAGAATTTCTTCAAACCTATTCAGAAATCGACGGCTATGCCGGTAAAATAGACGTATCACAAAAAACAACAGGTGGTTATTATCCCGTGTCCGTAAATGACGGATATGGAGTGTGGGCATATCTCTGCAATTATAGTGAGATCCAAAAAGGAATCTCCGATGACACCTCTCTTGGTGAAACAAGCACGGCGTTCGGTAACGTTAACCTCATAATAACAGGTCAAAACAGCCGTGAACAAGGAGTTTTGGTTCACAACGAAGAAAGCCTCATAACAGCACTCTCAACACCGGGCATAAACGTTATTACGCTTCATAACGATATCGAACTCACTCGCCCGATAGTAAGTGATTCGTCATCGATCATAATGGTAGATCTAAACGGCAATACGATAACCTCCAGTGCAGACACGATCATCGATGTCCAAAGTGGCGGAAAAGTAATGCTTTACGACGGCGCAGTAGAAGGTATAAGTAAAATAAATAACGCAATCACAATGCAAGGTGGCGAAATTACACTTGATAAAGTGAAAATAAGTAACGTAGCAGAGGGAATAGTTGTCTTTGACCATAAAGATACAAATTCCATCGACTCCGCGATCCATTTGATCGATTGCGAAATTCTGGCTGACCTTGATGGGTTGTGGATATACGGTAATGCCGCAAAATCTGAAAATCCCGTAAAAATCGTTGTTGAAAATTGTAACATAGTTGGCGAAAACTATGCAGGTATCCTTTGCAACGGTCAATATTACGGAACTGATATCGATATCATTGATTCTGAAATAAGCGGATATTGGGCAGCAGTATATTTCCCGCAAAAAAATAGTTATCTAAATATAGATAATTGTACTTTAACCGGACATAACGGCTTGGTTGTAAAAGGCGGCTTTGTTATCGTTAACGATTGTATAATAACAGGTATAGGCGAAAATGAAGGCCTGCCCGAAACCCCCGAAAAACTTGGTATGAGTGGCTGGGTAAGCACCGGTGACGGCGTATACCTTGAGGCAAACTATGTTGACCGTGAGTCTTCAATAACGATCTCAGGCTCAAAAACTCAAGTCAAAGGAACAAAAGAAACAACGGAAGCTGTAAGGCTTTTCCCGAACGACCCGAATTATGCTCAAGCGCAAATTAAGATCAACGGCGGTTCATATAATACCGACATTACTGAGTATTTGCAAGAGGGCTATGAGTGTAAACAACAAGACGGAATGTACGTCGTAACAAAAATCGAGTCGTAAAAAATATGCCAAAGGAGCGGATCATAATGCAAAAACAATTCAATATCCGTCATTTGTGCATAGCAATAATTTCTATAGTATTGATCCTAACCGCAGTAGTATTGGCTATACCCAATACATTTGGCAGATACAGTACAAAAATATCAACCGTTCTTCAGTGTGTCTCTTCAAGTGATATAAAACTTTATATAAAAGGATTGTATCCTACAAACGAACAAGATATCACCGATGAAACAAAAGTATATCCAATTGATCGTGATGAATTGACAGTAACACCGTCATGGCAAACCGTTGGCGGAGAACAATTCATAACCTTTTCAGTTGCGAACAGTACGGCTGATGATCAGCCGGCAAGTCGAGATATTTCGTTTAGAGTTCGCGTTATCATGCCTGACAATAACGGCGCTGCGGATACTTCAGAACTGCAAATCGATTATTCGACAATAAACTTTTCCTTGGAATCAGAAGGGAAGAGGTATTATTCTCGTATAGATAATATACATCCTAAAACCGAATTTGGTGAAACGACCGCAATCAATGGATGGATGTATCGATTCTGTGAAACAATAGACGATGAAATATTATATACGTTGAATGGGAAAGAAAAAGATGAAATAAC
>JAZRTU010000011.1:0-7112 GCA_045652185.1 Eubacteriales bacterium
CTTCTTGTTATCGGCATCGGCGGTTCGTACCTCGGCGCAAGAGCGGCGATCGAATTTTTGAAATCCCCGTTCTATAATAATATGAAAAAAGATACCCCCGACGTCTATTTCTTGGGTTGTTCGATCTCTTCGGATGAGCTCTATGAAGTAATGCAGCTTTGCGAGGGAAGAGACGTTAGCGTGAACGTTATCTCGAAATCGGGTACAACGACCGAGCCTGCAATCGCTTTCAGAATAATTCGCGGAATGATGGAAAAGAAATATTCCAAAGAGGAATTGAAGGAAAGAATCTTTATAACGACCGATAAATGCCGCGGAACTCTCAAATCGTTCGCCGATAGAGAAGGCTATGAAACGTTCGTAGTTCCCGATGACGTCGGCGGAAGATTCTCTGTTTTAACGGCAGTAGGACTTTTGCCGATCGCAGTCTGCGGTATCGATATCGATAAAATAATGCTCGGTGCCCAAAACGCCAGAGCGAATTATCTCGAAAAAGGAATCGAATCCGATGCATGTAAATATGCGGCTGTCAGAAACGCACTCTATCAAAGCGGAAAGAAGATCGAGCTTCTCTGTAGCTATGAAAGCGCGTTCAGATATATGACAGAGTGGTGGAAACAGCTCTATGGAGAAAGCGAAGGAAAAGACGGACTCGGAATTTTCCCCGCATCCGTGGTGTTTACGACCGACCTTCACTCAATGGGACAATATATCCAAGACGGCGAAAGAACTCTCTTTGAAACCGTAGTGATGCAAAACGGCGCCAAGAACGTAGTAAACGTTCCCTATGATGAGGAAAACCTTGACGGACTTAACTTCATCGCAGAAATGCCTGTAACCGAGGTCAATAAAAAAGCCTTCCTCGGAACTCTTCTCGCCCATAATGATGGCGGCGTACCGAATATCGTTATCGAGTATGAAACGAGAGATGAGGAGACCTTCGGCGAAATGGTCTACTTCTTTGAGTTTGCATGTGGCATCAGCGCGTATATCTTAGATGTAAACCCGTTTAACCAACCCGGCGTAGAAGCATATAAGAAAAATATGTTTGCGCTCCTTGGAAAACCCGGCTATGAAGAGCTCGGAACCGAATTGAAATCAAGAATAGAAAATATAAAATAAATCGAAAAATCAGGAGGAAAAGCCATGATCAACTTAATAATCGGATTAAAAGGAACCGGAAAAACAAAAATGCTTATCGACGAGGTAAATAAAGCTGTTGCAGTTTCCAAAGGTGCAGTTATCTGTATCGAATGCGGCAAAAAGCTTACCTATGACGTAAAACACCAAGTAAGACTCATCGATGCGAAAGATTATTCGATCGACGATGGAGAATACCTCTACGGCTTCGTAACAGGTATCCTTGCAGGTAACTATGATGTTACAGAGCTCTTTATTGATTCCGCGTTGAAGATCTGCGGCGATGATATGGACGCCTTCAAAAAGTTCATGCTTATGCTTGCTCCCATCGTAGATAAATATAACGTACATTGCGTGATCACATCTTCAATGGCACCCGAAGCTTGCCCCGAAGAATTAAAACAATTTCTTGCATAAGAGTCGAAACTGTTCTTCCTGTGACGATCTCACAGGAAGAACATTTTGAAATTGAAAGGATAGACGATGAAAAAGAATACGTTAGTGAAATGCCTTGCAATATCGTTCGGAACGTATACGTTTATAACGATATTGATGTCAACGATGTTTTTCCTTTCGGATGGCTTCAGCACAAACTATGCACCAACGCTCGATGCGCTTTTTGAGTTCTTGCTCTTCTCGATGATATACGGTTTTTCGTTTTATATCTTTAATAGCGAAAAACTCACCGACTCGTCGAAACGTATCATCCACTTCAGCTTGAACCTCGTAGTGTTCGTGCTCTGCTTCGTAATATTGCGCGGAACAGGCGCAAAATTGTCGTTCATACTCGCTTCCGTGTTTATGTTCGTCGCGTTCTATCTGATCGCAGCGCTCTTGGGCTCACTCATCCGAAAACTCAACTTTCTCTATTTCGAGAAAAAATAACGAAACCAATAATAAAGGACAGAGAATCGATCTCTGTCCTGATTTTTTATTTGCCTTTTGTCAGCTCATACCCCGTTGTAAGTACGAGCATCGGTAAAGCTAAGGAGCATAGAAAAAGCGAAGCACTTGCCTTGTGCCCGATAAGAGCAGTAATCATCGGATAGAATATATCTTCACCCCATATCAGTATTATCAAGAATAATATAATGACTAATATCCCCAAAACACCAATCAAAGCCGCCAATAACGTACTTGACGGATACTTTTCTTTCCGCTTCACAAAATGTATGACCGAAGCAACGATACCGTAAACACTCCAACCCGGCGGAATGATCGTCATCAAGAAAAGTGCGTCATATCCCTTGAATACCTTGCTGTATAGCAAGATCATAGAGATAGCAATAATAACGTAAAAGCCGCCGAATACAATATCTCTTCTCGGATAGTCGAACGTTTTCAGCTTTAATACACCCATCACATCAAAAAGCTTCTTGGCTAAAAAAGCGATAAAACAAACGCAAGTAAATACCAAAACCACCGACATAGAAACCGACTCGGGAATAACGACACCCATATCGATAAGCTGTTGAAACTCGCCAAAATGCAAGCTACCCGAAAAGAATAACCCCACAGCAGCGAAAATGACCGTTACTATTAATGTAACTATGTTGATTACCTTTGTTTTCATTTTCCTTTCTCCTTCCTGTTCTATTTTTATTCTATCGCACACGAAAAGTGTTGTCAATATAAAGTTTTTCGGGGGGGTAAAATCTCCTTTTTTAACAAAATAAGAATTTTCTTTTTGTGCAATATATATAGAAAAAGACAGAGAAATCCCATCCTCTGTCTTTTTCTGTCTTATCTTTTTGATTTTGAGCGGAATATCAACGCCCAAATAAGCCCGAAAACGATAGCCGCAGTGATCCCTCCCGCCGTCGCCTTCAAACCACCCGTCAAGATCCCGATAGCACCGACCTCTTCAATCGCAGTTTTTACACCGTCTGCGAGTAAATATCCAAACCCCGTCAACGGAACGGTCGCACCGGCGCCGGCAAATTCCATGAGCGGCTCGTATATCCCAATAGCACCGAGAAAAACTCCGACGCATACGTACCCAACGAGTATCTTCGCAGGCGTCAGCCTCGTCTTGTCAATGAGTATCTGCGCGATAAGACAAAACAAACCGCCAACCAAGAACACAAAAACGTATCTCCAAAAAGTATCCACTATCTTTCCCTCCCACTTGTAATGTGAACGAGATGTGCGATCGACGGAATAGATCGCCCCTGCAGTATCGATAACGGCGACATCATCGCCCCGGTACCAACGAATAGTATGTCGGTAGCACCCTCGCTGAACATAGGCAGTATATACGATGCTACCACCGATGCCGAACACCCGCACCCCGAACCACCCGAGTGTACATCTTGCCTCGACCTATCAAATATCATCATCCCGCAATCATAGATTCGATCAAAATACTCAAACCCCTCAAAATGTAATAGCTCCTTTAATATCTCCGTGCCCTCATATGCGAGATCCCCCGTGACGATCATGTCGAAATCCCGCGCGCTTTTCCCACTTTCGCGAAAGTATCGTAATATCGTATCGGCTGCCGCAGGAGCCATCGCCGATCCCATGTTGTTTGCATCAGTTATCCCCTTGTCAATAACCTTGCCGACAACCACCTCGGAAACAAACGGACCGCCTCCGCCCGCTTCAACCAAAAAAGCACCGCATCCCGTGACAGTCTGTTGCGAAGTCGGGGTTCGTTGACCTGCGTATTCAACGGGATACCGAAATTGCCGCTCGCTTGAACTGAAATGCGACGATGCCACCGTTATTGCCTTGTTTGCATACCCACCACCGCAAATAAGAGAAGCGAGTAATAACCCCTCAGCCGCCGTACTGCACGCCCCGTATAACCCAAAATAGGGAATATCAACTCCCGAAAAACAGTACCCCGTCGCAACACATTGGTTCAAAAGGTCACCGCCAAGTGCAACGTCGATGTCCTCGATGTCAAGCTTCGCCTTGTTAAGAAGAATACCGACAGTCCTCCTGACCATCTCGCTTTCCGCCTTTTCCCACGTGTCTTGCCCGAAATAAGCATCCTTCTCACAAATGTCAAAATGACGACAAAGCGGTCCTTCACTCTCGTCAGCTCCGACGATAGCAGCACCGCATCCGATTGAAATTGCGCGCGGTATCTTTATAATATCTTTTCTCATAATAATTCTCCGAATAAAACATTGTCTATATTATTCCAACAACAGAGAAAAATATACAAAAAATTGAGTTTGTCATTTGTCTGATCGGACCGAAAAAACGAAATTTTTCTTCAAAGTCCTTGAAAATAAAAATCAAAATTCCTTATAAATAAAAAATGCTTCCCACTTGAATTGAGAAGCATTTTTCTTGTTTTTTTATTCTTTCAAGGACGTAAAGAACGAGTTTGTGCTCGGCAGAAAGCTATATTTTTCCTTCAAGCTCAGCGATCTTAACGTTAGCCTTGTGCGGTATCGGATCCCACGAGATCTTGTTGAAAACGGCGATCCATGTTGATATATCACCGAAAATTCCAAAAATAGGGAAAGTCAGCGAGTAGAAGATCATTTTGTGAAGCTTCATTTTTGTAATGCGCTTGTATTCAAAAACAAATACCAATAACGCCATCGGTATAACTCCGAAATGTTCGAAAATAAGCATTTCAAAGAAATTATAAATAAGTTTAAAAATTTCTTCGTCGGCTACACCCAATTCAACCGTCTCAAAGCAAATGGCAATATAATTGACGAACTTTATCGGCAGAAGAAATAAAACTAACGGAAAAGTAGTCATAAAAGCATCAAAGCAGTCGATCTTTCTTCGAAAGCTCTTTTGACGGACAATGCCCAATAAAAGCTTTTTCCAATAATCACGAAAAGCCTCAAGATGCCCCTTGGCCCAACGCTTCCTTTGCCTTAAAGCAATCTTTAAATCAGTCGGTTGTTCGTCATAAAATTCCGCATCATGTTGATAACTAACGCATATCCCGTCGGAGATCACATCAATAGTAAACGCCCTGTCCTCCGCAAGTGTCGTGTATTTCCAACCATCACTCACAAGCTCGCTTGCAAACAAGAACCCACACCCTTGAATTCTCGTTGAAAGCCCAAAGAACGACCTCGCTTTGTTTTCGCAAAGCGCAGTGCGTAACCAGTGTATCGCATATCCCGCCGAAATATAATTGTCATCGAAATTCTTCGTGTTTCTATACGAAGTAATAACCTTTTCACCGCTGTCGAACGCATCGTTCATCTTCGTTATGTAATCACGCTTCAAAAGATTATCCGCATCAAAAACAAAATATCCTTCAAAAGAGCCGATCCCAAAATCACGATCAATATTTTCAAAAAGAAATTGAAGTCCGAACCCCTTCGTCTGCTTTGATGCATCGTGCCTTTCATAGCAGTGAGCGCCATGGCTTCTTGCAATTACCGCGGTGTTGTCCGTGCAGTTGTCTGCAACGACAAAAACGTCAATAAGCTCGCTCGGATAAACTTGTTTTGAAATACTGTCGAGCAAATTTCCGATAACTGCCTCTTCGTTTCTCGCGGCAATAAGAATAGCATATTTGTGTTGCTTTTTTGCCTTCTCGAATTTTTTCGTTGTAAAGAGTCCAACGATTATATAAATTGTTCGATATGCGTATAAAAACCCGAAAAATGCGATAAGTATACCGCAAACCATCTTAACAGTTTCCAACGATATCCCTCCCTTTAACTGCATTTTAACATATCTTGTCGAAATTTGCAAGTTTGATAAAGAAATTTTCCTTTACAATAAAAATAATATGTGTTAAAATAGAAAAAAGCGCAAAGGAATAAAACAATGGAAAAATATGCATGGAAAGCAAAAATAAAAGACGGATGCATCGAAGAGTATATCCGTCGCCACGATAATCTTCCCGATGATATGAAAAAGGTGCTGCGCGATGCGGGAATATGTAACTATACTATCTGGAACGTCGGAAACGAGCTATTCGGATATTATGAATGTAAAAACGGCGTCGATCTCGCCGCAAAAACACAATCCGAAAGCGAAGTCGTAAAACGCTGGGACGAATATATGAGCGATATATTAATAATGGAAAAGGACCCCATAACAGGCGCCCAACCACTTCTGAGAAAAGTATTTGATTTTGAATAAAGGTAATAAAAGGTAATAAAATGAAAGAGATATATACCCCCAATACAGCCAATTATCCACGTCTGAAGACAGATGTCAGTTTCGCAGATTATGATAACGAGTACACCTATACCTCAACACTCGGCGATGCGTTTAGGTTCGTTCGTATTAATCAATTGACATCAAGAGAGCATTGGAAACGCTTTTGCGACCAATTTCGCTATAATACCGATACCGACACAGGCTGGCGCGGAGAGTTCTGGGGAAAAATGATGCGCGGCGCATGCTTCTGCTATTCCTACTTCAAGGATAAAGAACTCTACGATGTTTTGACCGAAACAGTAAAGGATATGATGACGACAGCCGACGAAAACGGAAGAATATCCTCCTATCCAAGTGATCGTGAATTTAATGCTTGGGATCTCTGGTGCAGAAAATACGTCCTCCTCGGAATGCAGTATTACCTCGAAATTTGTGAGGATGACTCACTCAAAGAAGAGATCATCGCTTCAATGTGCCGCCAACTCGACTATATAATGACATATATCGGTCACGGCAAAAAGGAAATAACGAAAGCAAGCTGCCATTGGCGCGGACTCAACTCAGCCTCGATCCTCGAGCCGACCGTCCGCCTCTATACTATAACGAAAAACGAAAGCTACCTTTCGTTCGCAAAATATATCGTCGATAAAGGCTTTACCGATGTCCAAAGCCTCATCGACCTCGCATACGAGGACGGACTCGCACCATATCAATACCCCGTAACGAAAGCATATGAAATGATATCATGCTTTATGGGACTTTTGGAATATTACCGAATCAAGGGCAATGAAAAATACCGTATTGCGGTTGAAAACTTTGCAGCAAAGGTTCTGGAAACCGATTTCACGATTGCAGGAAGCGGCGGTATGGCGCAC
>JAZRTU010000012.1:0-4275 GCA_045652185.1 Eubacteriales bacterium
CGCAACGGCGACCTTTTGCTTTTGACCGCCCGAGAGTTTCGAGGTGGAATGCATTTTATATTCGCTCATTCCGACTATCTCGAGGCATTCGTCGACGATCTCGCGTATCTTTTTCGGCTCTACACCGAGGTTTTCGGGCGCGAATGCAACGTCCTCTTCGACGATCGAGGCTACTATTTGGTTGTCGGGGTTTTGGAAAACCATTCCGCAGGTACGTCTCAAACGCTCAAAAGTATCATCGTTTGCGGTATCAAGTCCATCAACGGTGACCTTTCCGCTATTTGGGAGAAGTATTCCGCAGATAAGGTTCGCAAGAGTTGATTTTCCGCTTCCGTTATGACCGACGATCGCAGTAAAAGTTCCCTGCTCAATTTTCAAGGACACGTTTTTTATTGTCGGTCCATCACTTTCCGGATAGGAAAAGCTTATATTATCTAATTCTATAAATGACATTATTCTCTCGTCCATCGGCTCGCAGCTCCGCAAGGAAGCGCCATGCCCTTATCGGTAATCATTAATCCAAGTTCGTCGTTTTCGACCTTTCCGCCGAAACGATTCTTTACGTACAATTCAAGAAGACATCCACAGCTTGAAGCGGATAGTCCCGTAGTATATGAATTCAGAAGGAAAAACAGCGGTTCGTCGCTGAGAAGCATTGCGGTTCTTTTCACAAGCTCGTCAGCCATCTGTTCCATTTGCCACACCTCTCCGTTCGAGCCTCTGCCGTAGGAAGGCGGGTCCATTATTATTCCGTCGTATTTTTTGCCGCGGCGTATTTCACGCTCTACGAATTTCAGACAATCGTCAACGATGTATCTGATCCTATCCTGCGGCACGCCCGACAAATTGGCATTTTCCTTCGCACGAGCGACCATTCCCTTTGAAGCATCACAATGGCAAACGAACGCACCTGCCTTCGCCGCTGCAACGGTTGCGCCACCTGTATATGCGAACAAGTTGAGTACCTTTATCTCACGTTCTTCTTTTTTTATCAGTTCGGAGAACCATTCCCAATTCGCCGCTTGCTCGGGAAAAACGCCCGTATGCTTGAAGCCCATCGGGGACACGATCATTTTCACGTCACCATAGGCGATATTCCATCTTTCGGGGGTATCGTTTTTCACCCACGATCCACCGCCCTTTTCGGAACGTTTATAATAGCCGTGACATTTTTTCCACAAAATATTCTTTTTTTCTGTCTTCCAAATTACTTGTGGGTCGGGGCGAACGAGAATATATTTTCCCCAACGCTCAAGACGTTCGCCGTCTGTTGCATCTATGAGTTCATAATCCGTCCAAGATCGTGGTGTTATCATTTCGTTTTCCTTTTCTATTTATCGTCATCACCAAACAAAGTCGTTTGGGTCGTTTTTGATTGGTTTTGTGTTTGCGGCATTTCGAGTCCGAGATGCTCATAAGCACCCTTCGTTGCCATTCTTCCGCGCGGGGTTCTGTTTATAAATCCTATCTGCAAGAGATACGGCTCATACACGTCCTCAAGCGTTACAGCTTCCTCGCCTATTACTGCGGCGAGTGTTTCAAGTCCGACGGGGCCACCGCCGAATTTCGTTATTATTGCATCAAGGAGTCTTCTATCTACACTGTCAAGTCCCAATTCGTCAACGTCGAGGCTGCGAAGCGCCATATCGGCTGTCGTTTTATCGATGATACCGTTGCCAAGCACCTGTGCGAAATCACGAACACGCTTCAAAAATCTATTTGCGATACGAGGTGTACCTCTTGAACGCGAGGCTATTTCGAGTGCGCCGTCAGGTGTTATCGGTGTTTCAAGTATCGAAGCGCTTCGAGTTACTATTTTCGCAAGCTCCTCGGGCGAATATAGCTCGAGTCGGAATATTATTCCGAATCTATCACGAAGCGGTGACGTAAGCTGACCTGCGCGGGTCGTAGCGCCGATAAGTGTGAACGGCTCGAGCGGTATTCGAATACTTCTTGCGGACGGGCCTTTTCCGACCATAAAATCAAGCCTGAAATCCTCCATCGCGGGATAGAGTATCTCCTCGACTGTACGCGGAAGGCGGTGTATTTCGTCGATAAACAATATATCGTTTCTTTCAAGTGACGTTAGCATCGAGGCGAGGTCACCCGCTTTTTCGATGGTCGGTCCTGACGTTATTTTGATGTTTGCACCAAGCTCCGATGCGATGATCGTTGAGAGCGTCGTTTTACCGAGACCGGGAGGTCCGTGGAGCAAAACGTGGTCGAGTGATTCTCCGCGCTGAAGCGCAGCGGAGATATAGACAGAGAGGTTTTCTTTCACCTTCTCCTGACCGACGTATTCGTCCATTGATTTCGGACGAAGATTCACTTCGCCATCGCGGTCCTCTTCAATTTGCTCAGTGGAGGCTATTCGTGCTTCAAAATCATATTCATAATCTTCCATTTGATTGACGTTTCTCGGCATTTTTTAATCCTCCTTTTTATTTTTCCTTCGATAATTTCTTCAATGCTACTTTTATGATGTCTTCCAAAGGCAAAGTCGGATCGCAACTTTTTACTGCGTTTACCGCTTCGCTTCTCGTATAGCCAAGCACCAAAAGCGTATCGACCGCTTCGGAAAACGATGCTTTCGAGTTTGAAGTCGAAGGCGCGATATCCTCGACGCCCTCGAGCGATTCGATCTTCATTTTATCCTTTAGGTCAAGAATTATCTTTTGGGCGGTCTTCAAGCCGACACCCGGTGACATCGATATTGCTTTCGGATCGTTATTCGCTATTGCAGAGATAAGTCGGTCAACGGAAAGCGTTGACAATATTGAAATAGCCGCTTTAGGTCCAACTCCCGAAACAGTGATGAGCTTCGTAAACGCGCTATGCTCATCCTCGCTATAGAATCCAAAAAGCTCCATTGCATCCTCGCGGACACTGAGGTATGTATACAGCTTCGCGGTCTTACCGAGGTGCTTCGCAAGCGCGGAATAGGTATTGTTGCTGACAGTCAGCTTATAGCAGACACCGCCGCAATCGATCGCGGCATATCCGCCAAAAAGAGTTACGAGCGTTCCGTTGAGGTAATAGTACATTTTTTCTCCTTTATCAACCGAGTTTTATCGGTTTTCTGTATGCGCTCGCGTGAGTTATTGCAACGGCGAGGGCATCGGCGGTATCGTCGGGCTTCGGCACACTTTCGAGTCGAAGAAGCGATTTCGTCATATACATGACCTGTTGTTTCTCCGCTCTGCCGTATCCGACGACGGCTTGTTTTATTTGAAGCGGTGTATATTCATATATCGGCACACCGTTTTTTTGAGCTGCAAGCAAAATTACTCCTCTCGCCTGGCAAACGTCAACGGCGGTCTTTAGGTTTTTGTTAAAAAACAACTCCTCTATTGCCATCATATCGATACTATGGCGCGAAAAAATCGCGTTCATATCGTTATATATTTGCTCGAGTCTTTCCTCAAGGAGAGTATGTGCAGGTGTTAATATTGCGCCGTACTCGAGGGCGGTATGTTTTCCGCGAAGCGACGAGATAACGCCATATCCGACGGTCGCAAGACCGGGGTCTATTCCAAGGATAGTCACGATATTCCCTCCTGATTTCTTAGCAAAAATGGGATGTTTTTCGGTTTTGGACACACTGCCCCCATTTTTCCTTATGAATAATTATTGTATCACATTTTGATATAATAGTCAAGGTAATGGTGGCACTTTTTGATGTATTATTAGTGAAATTTCGCCGCCTAATTGACGGAGCAAATTTGGCATGATATAATATTACATAATACATGATATAATATTAATATAAAAAAGCAAAGGGGGAAAACTGTTTGTCAACCTATGTAATTTCCGACATACACGGCTGTTATAACGAATTCAAACGACTTCTTGAAAAGATCAACTTTGGCAACGAGGACTTGCTATATATTCTCGGAGATGTATTCGACAGAGGGCCTGAGCCTATCTCTGTTATACGCGACATTATGAAGAGAGATAACGTTATTCTTATAAAGGGCAACCACGAGGTCATGGCACTCGATGCGTTCGACAGCTTTCTTTATTTGGAGGTGACGAACGAAAATGTCGATTCACTCGACGAGGATTCGCTATCCCCGTATTTATCTTGGATCGAGAACAGCGGTGACACGACTATGCTGCAATTTGCTGCGTTGCCGAAGGACGAGCGCGAGGCGGTTTTGGAGTACGTTCGAGACGCCTATGATTACGACGCGATCGAGATAGACGGAAATTTGTATATTCTCGTTCACGCGGGGCTTGGAAATTTTTCTCCCGACAAGGAGATCGATGAATACA
>JAZRTU010000013.1:0-3204 GCA_045652185.1 Eubacteriales bacterium
GTCTTTGAAGTATGCACGCCAGAAATCGAATGAATATTGGTAGCCATTATCCTTACTTACGACGAAATACGTTTCGTTTTCGTCTTTCGCAAGCAGGTAGCCGAGAAACGATGAGAGGTGGAAGTCGATTGCATTCTTCCCTGTTCGTTTCGCCTCGAACATTTCTATTGGCGCTTTACTTCTCATTAATTTGAAGTGAGTTTCGAACGTGATCGAATCAGCGTTCGGGCTGTAGAAAAGGTACACTCTATCATTTTCGGTGAGATTATCAACACCTTTTAGTC
Source organism: Eubacteriales bacterium (assembly GCA_045652185.1). Lineage (GTDB taxonomy): Bacteria > Bacillota > Clostridia > Oscillospirales > CAG-382 > UMGS1307. Next base: position 285 of record JAZRTU010000013.1, read on the forward strand.
CCTCGGAATGTACGTTTTCAAAATCTACAAGGTATGTAGCCATTTTGCTCCTTTCGGCTTCTACTTCAGGGCGTCAAGAAGAAGCGTTGCTATTTTGAAATATACGACGAGTCCTATTGCATCGACTATTGTCGTTATGAACGGACTTGCCATTACTGCCGGGTCGAACCCGAGCTTTTTAGCGAGCATCGGCAACACACATCCGACGAGCTTCGCGCTTACGATGGTGACGAACAGCGTTAACGCTATTACGACACCGATAGTCACACTAACTCTATCGATGAACATCGCTTTCAAAAAGCCGAGTATTGCGAGTGATATTCCGCAAAGAAGCGACACGCGGAACTCTTTCCACACTACTCTTAATATATCGCCAAACCGTATTTCCCCGAGCGACAATCCACGAATTATCGTTACGGAGGCTTGGCTTCCTGCATTTCCGCCGGTATCCATAAGCATTGGGATAAAAGCGGTCAGTACCACTACCTTTGCAAGTGATTCTTCATAATGAGATATAATAGTTCCCGTAAAAGTTGCCGACACCATCAAAAGCGCTAGCCACGGGATACGATTCTTCCACGTTGCAAACACACCTAATTTCAGGTAGGGTTTATCGGTCGGCGTAATAGCCGCCATTTTTTCGATATCCTCAGTCGTTGCCTCTTGAATGACATCGATAGCATCGTCAAACGTGACTATACCGACGAGTCTGCCCTCCGCATCGGTTACGGGCATCGTCATAAAGTCATATTTGCTCAACAAATTAACGGTTTCCTCTTTATCGTCATGGGTATTAACGTATATTACGTTGCGTTCCATTATCTCACCGATAGTCTTATTCTCGTCACAAAGGAGCATATCCTTTACTGTAACGACTCCGATAAGCTTCGAGTGATCGGTTACATAACAAGTATATATCGTTTCTTTGTCCACTCCGACCTTACGTATCGTTTGAAAGGCTTCAAAGACGCTCATTGACTCGCGGAGTTTCACGAACTCCGTTGTCATTACACTTCCTGCGCTATCCTTCGGATACTTCAGGATATCGTTTATTTGTTTTCTGGTTTCGGAATCTGCTGCTTTTAAAAGACGCGTTACGATATTTGCGGGCATTTCCTCAATGATATCAACCGTATCGTCAACATACAGTTCGCTCATAACTTCGGAAAGCTCTTTATCGGTAAATCGAGAGATCAACGACTCCTGCATTTCGGGGTCCATCTCGACAAATACGTCCGCCGCAAGTTCCTTCGGAAGCAATCTGAACACCAAGAGAAGCTCTTTTTCGTTCAGTGTTTCCATCAACATCTCTACGTCTGCAGGATACATTTCCTTAAGACATTTTTTCAGTCCCGAGAGATCGCGGGCTTCGACGCATTTCTGCGCCGTTTCATACAATTTTTCTTCGTTCAATACCTTTTCCTCCTAAAATATTAAGAATAGGAAGCAAGGACACGACCGAACTCAAGCGATGTACTTGGGCATTACCGTGAAGGTATCAAAATACAGTTCAGGCTTACATCGCCCTCGTGCGGTTATGCCATTACTGCCTGCGTCCATATTTTTCCACCTCCATTTTATTTCAAAATTGCTCTTTTTATAGTTTAACTCTATTTTTCGATTTTGTCAAGTGACATTATGAGTAATTTCACAAATTCATCCATACCGATATCGTCGCACATCATTGATTCGGGACAGAAATTATCGGAAAAATAGTTTTTGATATTCTTTTCTTTAACTACGATATCGTAACATTTATTTACGATTTCGGTCTCGCCGTTTGTTTTTAAGGATTCGAGCATTTCGTAGTAGTCAAGTCCGCGCTTTAATGCTTTATAACGAAGTGAGAGAAGCGGCGAACCGTTATTTGCGGGATATACGAAGTTGATATCGCCGGCCGGAAAGATTCCGTATCTCAGATCATTTCGAGGATCTTTATTATATACTGTATAGTTCCAACGAAGGAATCCGTGGAGCTCCATATAGGATGTCAATATACCGATAAATGCGCTTTCGCGAAGCGGGCTCTTAATGAAAGTGTTCGGGTATTCCGGTCCGCAGCATACATACCAAAGAAATCTTTTATCGATCATCACCTTTTTATATTCGCACACTCTATCATACTCTTTTGCGAGGCAACCGATATAGGGCACGAAATCAAATATTTCTTTTTCGAATTCACCGATAAATTCAGCGTGATTTATTGCTGCTTTCAATTTGAACGACGGCGCGATCGAAAGGATATGGTCGATGCTCTTTTTATATGCTTCAACATCGCCGGGCTCATCGGCACAAAGACGGACAGCATTCATTTGGTCAGTCGAAAGGAAATACATCTCAAGGCTCTTTATATAGAGGTCGATGTCCTTCGCCTCGGTCATATATTTATATGTACCGTCGTTTTCATCATAATAGCGGATACGGATCCCATCGGGATAATCCTCGGCTACCTTATCATAGCCGTATTCAGGCCTTTTCCATATATTTGCAAGACCGTAGAGGGATATTTCGTCGATGATTCCATATTTTTTACAGAGGTCGATATATCTTTGCATTATAGAATAATCGAAATAGTAGCTATCGCCGTGCTTATTCGTTTTTATCATAGAATACTCAAAGAGGTTACTATCGAATTGTAATTGTTCGAAGCAGCTTTGACCTGACCATGGGATCTCGCTAACAACTAACGTTACAGCTTTTTGACCGAGTTTTGCAAGAGATTCGACGTACTTTTCGATCACTTCAAAATGCTCATCGCTCCACATTGATACGTCGTGGTGACGGGCGATATTCGAGAGATGTTGCCAAAGGTCAAGGTGGAATTTACGGTCATTTACGTCGGAAAGAATATATTTAGAAACGTGCAATCTGACATTTAAGGTCTCTACGAGAGTTTCAGCCGAGAACAGCTTTTTCGCAT
>JAZRTU010000014.1:0-2016 GCA_045652185.1 Eubacteriales bacterium
CCTACGATCAATCAACTCTAAGTGGACTCTCGGAAGCTGTTTCTGTGCTTGAAAAAGATGAAGCGGTAGAAAAAATTATAAAAAACAAGTATTTCTACGGAGAATTAAATGGAAAAAAATATCAAGTTGTTTTATACGACGAGGACGTATATAAAAATATGTACGGAAAGCTACCATACGGTGATTGGGGTAGCGGTGATGAAGAGCTTGTGTGTGCCGTTATCGCGGGAGTGATGCCCCAAAATGCACCCGTCGGAAAAACAGCAAAGCTTGGGGTTTCAATTGATAATAAAATCGAACAGTTTGACATTATGATATCGGGCGTTATCTCATATCCTCCGATGGTTTTCGACATGAGTTATTACTCGAGCGTGAATATGACAGCCGATAAATTTTTCGACAGCAGAGAGGTCTTATATTTGCCCGACAGCGAAAAAACGAAAGCACTTTTCGGGGATGCAGAGACTATCGGGATGGAAATGTACTCAGGCATCGTGCTTTTTGACGACAATGCCACGCCTGAAGAAAGAAAGGCTGTTGCTGATAAGCTCAACCAATATTCAGAGGTCTTGGAGATAGACGATATTATTTCCAACACAAAACATCTCGTGAAAGAAAAACTGCTTGTGACTACCTCTCTGCCGACGTATCTGCTCGTGATATCGATCCTCGGCTATATGAGTATTTGTGTAATAACGATATATCGAAAAAAATACGATTATTCGAATTATCAAATAATCGGCTGCAGTAAAAGGTCGATAATGACACTGACAGTGCTTCAAATATCGTTCCCCGCAATATTGTCAATGGCTCTTTATGTGTGTTTAATGTCCGTTTTGCGCTCGCTTTCTCAAAAAGGTATCTATACCTTGCCAAACTTGATCTTCGGATATGAGAATATCTTAGTCAGCGTTCTTGCGACAGTGATAGTAATACTTTCGATAGTTTTAGTGACTTATTATATGATGAGAAGATTTTCACCTCTCCAAGAGCTTCGGAAAATGGAAAAGTAAATTTACTTGAGTGTTGCTAAAGTAATGAAGGGAGAATGTTATGATAGAGTTAAAAAGAATAAATAAATACTATAAAACAGGGAAAAATCTGTTCCAAGCATTGAAGGACGTCAGCCTCACGATAGACGACGGCGAGTTCGTCTCGATAATGGGGCAATCGGGCGCAGGCAAATCAACGCTAATGCATATCATCGGAACACTCGACGATTTCGACAGCGGAAGCTATATGCTTGACGGCGAGCTTGTCAACACGATGAAGGACAAGAAAAAATCCCTCCTGCGCAGCTCAAAAATAGGTTTTGTAATGCAGGACTTTGCGTTGATAAACCACGAGACCGTGCTATATAACGTGATGTTGCCGATGTATTTTTCCGACGTGAAGTATTCCGAAATGAAAAAGATCGCGATCGACAAAATAATGCACGTCGGGCTCGGCGACCAAGTAACAAAAAAGGTCAATCAGCTTTCTGGCGGTCAAAAGCAACGTGTCGCAATTGCAAGAGCACTCGTCGCAGGTGCGAGTATGATACTCGCCGACGAGCCGACGGGACAGCTCGACAGTAACACCGGAAAAGAAATAATGGAGCTTTTGAAGACCTTAAACGAGGAAGACGGAATAACCGTGATCCTTGTCACCCACGACTTGTCGATTTCAGAGTATTCTCGCCGTAGGATTGTCCTTGCCGACGGGAAAATGATCTCTGACGAAAAGCTTGAAAAATAGAACTAAAAACGACCGACGTCATCGGTCGTTTTACTTTATATTTGGCACCTTTGTTTGATTTGAAAGCCTCAGCCAAAAACTATCTCTGTGACCTTGTTTTGTATTTATATACCTTTGACGATTTAAGTGCAACATTTTATAGAAGTATTCCTTTAGAGTCTCTCAAGCATCTTTTCTAACCATTTTTTCGAGGAGATGCCCTTTTAAACCCACAAAATAACACCCTTGTTTGCAAGCAACAAGGGTGTCTCCTCGAAAAAATAATTAAAAAAATCTTTG
>JAZRTU010000015.1:0-2983 GCA_045652185.1 Eubacteriales bacterium
CGGCGGTGGCGGTGGCGGAAGACCCGACAGCGCAACGAGTGGCGGTAAAGACCTCTCGAAGCTTGATGAAGCAATGACACAAGCAAATGAAATACTCAAAAACCAATTAAAATAAAGGAGTCCAAAATGAACGATTGCCTATTTTGTAAAATAATCGCGGGGACTATCCCCTCGAAAAAAGTATATGAGGACGAGTTTGTATTTGCGTTCCACGATATTGCGCCGAACGCACCCGTTCACGTTCTCGTAGTACCGAAAACACATATCGCTTCTGCCAACGATATAACGGAAGAAAATTCCGAATTGGTAGCAAAAGTGTTTGAGGTGATCCCGAAAATAGCGAAATCGCTCGGACTTGAAAATGGCTACAGAGTAATAAACAACTGTGGCGATGATGCAGGCCAAACAGTGAAACATATCCATTTCCATATCCTTGGTGGTATGAAATTGGGTGAAAAACTCGTATAATATGAGCCTCGAAAATCTGAAACAACGTCTGAAGGACAAAACATACGGAGGCGTCTACCTCTTTTACGGTCAAGAGGAATATACAAAAGACCATTATGCTTCGAGATTTCGTAAGCTCGTCAACGACGGCGCAGCGCCCGAATTTAACCATATAAGCATAAATTGTCCCGAGGTAACGCCCTCCGATATATATGAATCGATCGATCAGTTCCCGATGATGTCCGATATAAAGCTCGTGGAGTTAAAGGACTTCAATTTAAAAATGGGGGACACCGACCTTGCGACCTTTGAGGAGATATTCACCGATGTTCCTGAATATTGTGTCGTGTTGATAATCATCAGAGGTGACGAGGACATCGAAAAAATGCTCAGCTCAAAGGACAAAAAGAAGCCTTCGTTGGAGTCGTTTCTTGAAACGATAAATAAAAACGGAGCTGTAGTAGAGTTCGAGCGCGCAAAGCCCGGTGAGCTTGCTGCTTGGATAGTAAAGCATTTCCAATCAAAAAATGTCAATATAACGCCCGACGCAGTGAGATTTATGATCGATTATTGCGGAAGCGATATGTATGTATTGCACGGTGAAATAGAAAAGCTGTCTGCATACTACAAAGGCAACGCGTTGACAACGAGTGACGTTGAATTGATATGCTGCAAAAATGAAACGTTCGTGACGTTCGACCTTACGAGATCGTTGCTTGAGCGCAATTTAAAAAACGCCGAGCGAACGCTTGACGGATTGATAGCCGATAAAGTAAAACCCGAGTTCATAATGGGTACGATGACAAAGTTTTTTTCCGACGTCGTTGCGGTAAGCGCAGGCACCGAAAAAGGAATCGGTTCAACCGTCCTTTCTCAAAGACTAAAAATAGCCGAGTGGAGCGTTAGAAAATACGTAACGCTTGCCGACAGAGTTGGGAAAGATTATCTTTCAAATTGTATGAAAGAATGTTACGAAGCTGACTACCGTTTGAAAACGAGTAGCGAGAATAAATATTTAATAATAAAAATGCTCCTATCAAGGATAATAGCATATGGAAAATAAACTTAATTTGCCGTATCCAATAGTAGTAGAAGGAAAATACGATAAAATAAAATTGTCTGCCGTTGTCACTTCACCAATATTGGTATGCAACGGCTTTTCCGTCTTTAATGATGACAATAAAAAAAAGCACCTAAAAACAATGTGCAAAAACGGTTGTATAATAATGACCGACAGCGATAAAGCAGGGGCGTTTATCCGCTCTCATCTAAAAGAAATAGTAAAAACGGATAATATAATCAACTTATATACCCCTGTAATTGAGGGCAAGGAAAAACGAAAAAAAGAGTTTTCAAAAGAAGGGACTCTCGGCGTAGAGGGAATGGACGTAAAATTGCTGTATGACCTTCTTTTGCCGTATTCAAATCCGCTTGATGAGAAAGAAAAGATAAAAAAATCCGAGCTATATGCATTAGGGCTTTCGGGCGGAATAGGCTCATCGGAAAAACGTGACCTTGTTGCCAAAAAGCTAAACCTACCGCTCGGATTGACGCCAAACGCATTTCTTGATGCAGTAAACGTGCTAATCAACTTAGAACAGCTAAAGGAACTTATAAATGAATAGATTTTATATACATACTCTCGGCTGTCGAGTCAATCAGTACGAAAGCCGCGGGATATATGAAAAATTGACAAAAATGGGTTATATCAGCGTAAAATCCCCAAAAGATGCTGATATCATAATATTGAATACCTGTGCCGTTACCGCCGAAAGCGGACGTAAAAGCGCACAAATGATAAGAAAATATGTCGCCGATGGTAAAATAACAATAGTTTTCGGTTGCTATTCCGAAATGTCACCCGAGAAAATCGAAGGCGCATATTATGTTGGCGGCACAGCAGGGAAACAAAATGTATATGAGATCTTGAAATCTCTCCCTTTCAACGCTGATAAAGAAAAATATGAAGAAACCCCAATAGGTTACCTCCCGATAAATGACAGAAGCCGCGCGTATATAAAAATAGAAGACGGTTGCAACGGAAAATGCTCCTATTGTATAATCCCGAAGCTTCGCGGAAAGGTCAGAGTGAGAGAAAAACAAAGTATAATCGAAGAGCTGAATCGTATCGCTTCTCTCGGTGTAAAGGAAGTCGTCTTGACGGGTATCGAAGTGTCTGCATATCCTGACCTGACGGAGCTTATTGAAGCGGTCGATGAGATAGACGGCATAAAACGTCTTCGCTTCGGATCTCTTGATCCGCGAACGCTTACGGTCGAATTCGTAACCGCGTTGAAAAACTCAAAAAAATTTCTTCCTCATCTCCACATCTCGCTCCAATCCGCTAACTCAAGAATACTCGCGTTAATGAAACGCCCATATAATAAAGACCAAGCAAAAATATATCTTGATCGCGTCGTTGATATGATACCCGAGATCTGCTTTTCTTGTGATATAATAACTTCGTTTCCAAGCGAAACGGCAGATGAACTTCAGGAAACCCTCGAATTCATAAAAAGTTATCCGATGATCCACG
>JAZRTU010000016.1:0-5842 GCA_045652185.1 Eubacteriales bacterium
CGTTTTTTAACTGTTTGACGACGACTAACATCAATGCCCAACATTTTGATTATTACAGGGAAGAAAAAGGCAGCAATAACACAACAAATGTTATTAACAAGCGCCAAGATGACAAAAGATTTCCGATATTTAACGAGATACAAAAATATATTTGCTCATCAAGCAAAACGGAAGTTTTCCATCAAAGATGCACGGATACTATTCAAGCATTAAAAAGCCACAATCTTTCCCCATACACCAGAACATACAAAGTATCATATTCCCCGCTTATTGACGACATCAACGAAGTTGATAACAAGCTGAAAAAGTTTTCGGAGTTGCTCGATATTGATGTAAAGATCCCCAAAGCAGAAATGCCTCTCACCTTTGCAAATTATTCCGAAACACCAATTGTCGAACTCGTTTCAAATTTTGAAGACATTTTTTCGCTTTCACAGTCGCTTGTTGACAAAATTGTGTTGTTTATCAAGCAAAATAATCTTTATGGCACAGCTTATCAAACCCAATATTCTCCAAATAAAGATATAACTATCGAAAAATCCCTTGAGACGTTAAATCATGTTATTTCAAAAAAATACGTCGTTGACATATTTGACGACGGATCGGCTGAGCTTGAAGAAATGTTAAAGGTATTTTGGAGCATTATTAAGCTATTGAGCAACACGCCGTTTTTAGAGAAACGTTACGAATATTTCAAAGAAAAAGACGAAACATTCTCGTTTGACGAGTGGTTTCTAAAGTTGGAGAAATTGCTTTCTCAAAGAACAGAGAACATAGTTTCCCAATTTCATTTAAACGACGTCCTTGAAGAAAAGACGGAAGACGAATTATTTGACATACTTTATGACGAAGGTGTTTTGGGCGGTAACAAAAATACGCTCATTCGTGTCGGTAAAAACGAAAGAAAGCTAAACGAGCTTATCGGACTTTCATCGATAAAGGATAGCATAAAAAAGCTCAAGGCTTATACGCTTGCAAACAAAAACAACGAGTTAAACCTACACATGTGCTTTTACGGTAACCCCGGAACAGGAAAGACTGAGGTTGCGCGCATTATCGCAGGAATATTACACGAAAACAAAATATTACCAACAAGCAATGTCGTTGAGGTAAGTCGCGCTGAGCTTGTTAGCCAATATTTGGGCGAAACCGCAATAAAAACAGAAGAAGTCATCGAACAAGCTATGGGCGGTGTGCTTTTCATCGATGAGGCGTATTCGCTGATCCCAAAGGATGCGCCATACGATTACGGACACGAAGCTGTTGCTACACTTATTAAAGCAATGGAAGACTATCGCGGAAAATTCTGCGTTATTCTTGCGGGATACAAAAACGAAATGCAATCGATGCTTTCCTCCAATCCCGGTTTTAAATCACGAATCCAATTTGAACTTGATTTTCCAAACTATTCACGCAGTGAGATGTGCGAGATATTGGAGCTTATGCTTAAAAAGTGCGGCTACTTAATGAGTGACGAAGCCAAAAGTATGCTGCTCGATATACTTGACGTAAAAAGAAAAGAACCTAATTTTGCAAACGCAAGAGAGATACGCAATATTTTGGACCAAGTTATAATGTGTCAAAACCTTCGCGTTACCGATCTTGAAGACAAAAACATCGCAAGAGCGGACGTCAAACGATTTATTTCTGATAATCATATCGCACTTCCCTTAAACGAAGGTGACAAAACCGCAATTATGACCGCCGAGGAGGAACTTGAATCGCTCATCGGGCTCTCAGCGGTGAAGCGAATGGTCAAAAAGATCCGCGCTTATGCAAAACGAAACGCGGATGATTCAAGTTTTAATATTCATATGTGCTTCAACGGTAATCCCGGAACGGGAAAGACGGAGGTCGCGCGTATAATATCAAGGATCCTATATGAGGCTAAGGTGCTTCCCGAGGCGAAGCTCGTTGAAACGGATGCACACGGTCTGATCGGAAAATTCGTTGGTGCAACTGCTCCCAAAACGGAGGAAAAGATCAATTCGGCGCTTGGAGGTGTTTTGTTCATTGACGAAGCGTACGCGTTGGTTGCTGATAACAGCAAAACAAGCTATGGTGATGAAGCGATATCTGTTCTTTTGAAGAACATGGAGGATCACAGAGGAAGGTTTTGCGTTGTTTTGGCAGGATACCACGACGAGATGCAAGAAATGATTGCTTCCAACCCCGGACTAAAATCGAGGATACAATTTTCGCTTGATTTCCCCGACTACTCGAGAGATGAATTAAAGGAAATTGCCGTTAGGTTCGCATCAAAGAAGAAATTTGTTATCACAGAAGATGCACTTGAAAAGATATTGGACATCACAGACTATTTCAGATAAGGTCCCAATTTTGCAAACGCTCGAACAGTTCGCAATATTTTAGATCAAGTCATTATGAATCAGGCACTTCGAACCGAAGACATCCCCAACGATTTCAGGATAATACTTTCTGATGTCGAAGACTATCTGAACGACGAAAACATCGATTTAAGCCAAGGCTCGAATAAAAGAAAAATCGGGTTTTAAAGCATATATAATTTTGGAAAAAGCGAGCAAATCATTTGAAAAATCAAAATAGTTGTGATATAATCAAATTAAACAAGCACATAAGGAGCTAACTGAAATGAAGGTTATAAAATCAATTCCGAAAGATAATATATATTTTGAAGCAAGTGTTATTGACGAGGGTAATATTGACAGTATTTCCGAAACGGGTATTATCAATGTTTACGATGAGATCGAATATCAAGAGATCATCGGGTTTGGCGGTGCTTTCACCGAGAGCGCGGCATACAACTATGCGCAATTCTCCGACGAACAGAAAAAGGAATTTCTCGAAAAGACGTTCTCACGCGACAATGGCATCGGATATAATTTCGGTCGTACGCACATCAACTCTTGTGATTTTTCGCTTGATATTTATTCATACGTTGAAAGCGGAGATATGACGCTTGAAACGTTCAACATTGAGCGTGACAAAAAATACATTATCCCCTTTATCAAGGATGCGATGAAATACTGCGATGACGAGCTCGTTCTTTTCGCTTCGCCTTGGAGCCCTCCCGCATATATGAAGACGAACGAAAACGTTATCAGAGGCGGAAAATTAAAGGAAGAATATAAGATCGTTTGGGCAAGATACTACGCGAAATACATCAAAGCAATGGCAGCTGAAGGTATCAACATTCCCGCAATCACCATCCAAAATGAGCCAAATGCTCGTCAATCTTGGGAGAGCTGCAACTATTCGCCTGAGGACGAAAGAGATTTTATCGAAAAGTTTTTGATACCCGTGCTTGACGAAGAGGGACTCGGCGAGCTCAAAATCATGATCTGGGACCACAACAAAGAAAGAGTTTATGACAGAACAAAACGCATCTTTACTTCTAAAGCCGTTGAAGATCGTGTTTGGGGTGTTGCGCACCACTGGTACACGGGAGATCATTTTGAGGGACTTCGTCTCGTTCACGAGTGCTTCGGAAAAACTCTTGTTAGCGCTGAAAACTGCGGAAGCATCAACGAGGATGCACATTACCTTGCAGAGCGCTACGGCAAAGAGCTTTTTGGCGATTTCTCTAACTTTACAGCCGCATTTTGCGATTGGAACTTGATTCTCAGTGACAAGGGAGGCCCGTTCCACAACAGAAGCGAAAAGACTACCGCGTGCGCAGGAATCGTTTTTGAAGATAAGTCGAGCGGATGCCACGCGCCGGTGCTTTTTGACACAGAAAAGAACGAGGTAATATACACGCCTATTTTCTACTATATCGGTCACTTCTCAAAATTCGTTATGCGCGGCGCAAAACGCGTTGCCACAACAAGCTATCACGAAGACATGTACGCTATCGCATTTAAAAACCCCGACGGAAGCATTGCGCTCGTTGTTATGAACGTTACCGACAGAACGCTTCCTGCTGTTATTAGACGAAACGACGTATGCACAAAGATAATGCTTGAGGCACACTCGATAATGACTGTGTTATTATAAGATCATGAAAGCTACTGACATTATAATTTTTTGCGGACAAAGCAATATGCAAGGTCAAACGGAACGACTTTCGGAAAACGAGATCGTCGCAACTGCTTTTGAATACAAATTTTTAGATGATTTGTTCGTACCGCTTCAAAATCCTGTTGGTGAGGATATCTGCTATGACGGTACTCGTGGTGAGGTATATTCCGACAAGGTCATTCCCCAAGAATGGCATGTCTCCCACGCGCTCGGGAGCTCGAGCAGTGGGAAAACGAACCTTGTTCCGTCGTTTTGCAGAAGTTATATCGAGAAAACGACTTCAAACGTCATTGCCGTTCATGCGGCAAAAGGAAGCACCGATATTACTTGTTGGCTTCCTCCATCAAGAGAATTCTCGATGATGCTCAATAAAGCAAAGGCGGCGATCAAGAAAGCAAAGACAGAGTTTTTCGTTCGACACATCTTTTTCGTCTGGCTACAAGGCGAAAGCGATGCGATAATCTCGCGAAGCAAAGATGAATACAAAGAAAAACTTTCACTTCTGGGCGAGACCTTGAAAAACGAGTTATCTATCGATGCATTTGGCGTTATTCGTGTCGGTAAATTCACGCGTGACGAACGCGACCTTGAGATCATTGCGGCGCAAGATGAGATCTGCAAAGAAAACGATCTTTTCCTTATGCTGACCGATGTGGCTGCAGATTTTTGCGAAGAATGCGGCGAGATGATGAATCCGCTTGTTGGCGGTCATTACAGTGCATTAGGACTCGAGACACTGGGTAAGCTCGCCGGTGAGACTTTGGGTAAATTCATATTAAAACAAAAGGACACAGACCTCATATAACACAAATTTAAAAGGAATACGGAAATGAAAAATCTTCGAAATGTTAATACTACTGCATTTTTAAGTTTCATAAGCTCAACTATACTGGGATTGGTTTGCGAATATTTTTATGGACTTTTCGACAAAGACTTTCTCTCGCCTGGGATCAGAGTTTTAATATTCAGCGGAATATGGTTTGTAATCGGTATTGTTGGTGTTTTCGTTATCAAATTTTTCAGTACCGCAAGAATAGACTATACCCAAACGAAGAAAACCATCATTGACGTCAGCAAAAATTTCAGACTTGCTGATGAAAGCACACTTTTCGCGTTTGACGAAGACAACAACAAAATTGTTGCCGCAGAAGGACGTAAGAAGCACAGCAACGTTCTTTATTATTCTCTTTCAGCAAAGTCTTATCTTAACTGGATAGATTATATTTATTTTCTTTATTTGAGATCACTTCGCGACAAACTCCAATGCACGTTGATAATTGGTCTTCATTTTCCCGATCATATCAAAGAGTGTAAAAATCTTATCAATGAAGCTGAAGCTCCCAACCCTGATGCCGACCCGAATGGGCTTGCAGTCGAATATGACGAAATATGTCGCAATTTCGAAGAAAATGCAAGAAAAATATTGGGAAAAAAAGTAACATTTTACCGCGAAACCGAATTTTACAAGAGCAATCCTAAAAAATATGCGGAATCATTCAGAAACATTTATAACTCTTTCGTTCTTTATTTTGCAAAAAACACATCCAATGACAGCGGAAATATAAATTATTCAAGCTTTAAAAGACGCATTTCACATATGGAATCGTCGTTTCCCATTTGGATGCTGGCGGAAAAATTTCATTCCTCCCGCTTATTCGTTCTCGACAACAAGGTTGCTTTGGAGATATGGGATTACCAACCCTTAAACGATATCAGAAAAAGAAACGATATTTTTTTCATTTTAACAAACTCTATCGTTGACAAAAACGGAAATCGCATTAACGTTCACAATAAAAACAACGTAATAAATCTCACAGATACGCCAGGCGAGATCAAGGAC
>JAZRTU010000017.1:0-2727 GCA_045652185.1 Eubacteriales bacterium
TCTTTTTGTTTGTCGGATTTTAGGGTGCGCCATCAGGCGCACGACTGTACTGAAGCTCTAATCAAGTGGGGTGCATATCAGTATCGTCGCTTTCAAGGGGCTCTGCGCCCCCTGGCCCGCACAACCTTTGAAAAGGTTCACGAAACTTTTAATTCTATGTTGACGCAGCTTTCAGCTGATGATGACTGGTGCGCATTTCGTGGGATAAAACGGTACGCGCTCGCCAAACGCGAGTGCGACAACGCTATCCGCGGTAACGTGTGCGCGGTACATCGATTTCGCGGTATCGCTTCCAAGCCTTGCGGAATCCGAAGTGCGCGTGATTATCGGGATGGTTGCATGGCTGAGCAAGCTCGTCTTCCCATTCTTCGCGCCGAGTAATACCGTATACTGCGGTGGCGTGTGAACACATTCCTTCGCAACACCGAAAAACGCGTTGCGAATGAGTCGCTTCGCTCTCGCCGTTGTTGTGTCGGCGTTGATAAGTAACCCTACAAGCTCGTCGATGCTGTTCGAGTCGAGCGCCGCTTTTTTCAGCCTGTATTCCGTCCCGCCCGTAGTGTCATATATTTTTCCCAACTCTTCCGCGCTCATCATTCTCAGCTTTGACAACACTGCGCAATCGAGCTTTTTTCCGTCTATTTTTACGCCGTCGCTCATCGGTGGTAATTTTGTCATCATATCGTCACATTCAAGCGAACGCAAATAAGTCGCCGATAGCTTCGTTTGGTCGCGAAGAAGCGCTATCGGCTCAAGCTCGCCGTCACACGCAATGATATACTCGATCGCAAGGATATTGTTCGGCTTCTTTATTGCTTCAGCATAGCTTACGCCAAGCTTTTCCGCGACGAGCTTCTGCCTCGCTTTTGGCATCGAGATATTTTTCTCGTGCGCGATGATCGTTTTTAGTTCTGCTTTCGCAATATCGCCGGACAGAAATCGAGCAAGCTCAAAAACAAGCTCGGGCGACTCGCATCCAAACGCCAAGGCATCGACACCGAGCCCTTTCGCGATCGCGACACCGCTTCTCGCGAAATCAACCGCGCTCGTCATCGAATATGGAAACGGCAACTCGACGACAACGTCCGCACCGTTGCAGAGCGCAGTTCTCGCTCTCGAATATTTCTCAAACAACGCCACATCCCCGCGCTGAACCGTATTACCACTCATTATCGAGATCACGTTATAACCTTTTTCGTGTAACTCATCGAGCTGGTGTTTATGACCGTAGTGGAACGGGTTGTACTCGCAGATAACTGCTGCTGTTTTGTTTTCCATTTTATATCGCCTTTACTTTCTCAAATGTACTTGAAAAATACAAAGTGGTGTGTTATAATACTATTTGGTCTTGAAATATTATATATCAAAAATAAAAAATCGTCAACAAGAAAGGAAAAAATAATGTTCGTATTAGTTGTTAATGCAGGTTCTTCTTCGCTTAAATACCAAGTTTTCAATATGGAAAACGAAGAAGTAATCGCTAAAGGCGTTGTTGAAAAGATTGGTGTAATGAAAACAAACGAAAGCGGAGAAAAAGTTCCTGCTGATGGTATTTCAAAATACACACGTCTCTCTGACGGTAAAGAAAATAAAGTTGAGATGGTTATCGCTAACCACTCTATCGCTACAGAGCTTATGCTCGGAAACCTTCTCTCGAATGAACACGGTATCATAAAGAGCCTCGATGAGATCTATGCTGTAGGTCACCGCGTGGTCAACGGCGGTAAGTGGCTCACAAAACCAACGCTCGTAAACGATAGCGTTGTTGCAGACCTCAGAAAATGTCTCGATATCGCGCCCGTTCACACAAAAGCGCACCTTATGGGACTCGAAGGCTGTATTGAACATATGCCCGAAACTCCCCAAGTACTCGTTATCGACACAGCGTTCCATTCCACTATGCCCAAAACGGCATACACATATCCGATCAAAAAGGAAACTCGCGAACGTCTTTCGATCCGTCGTTACGGATTCCACGGAAGCAGCCACAGATACGTTTCCGCTAAAGCTATCGAATATCTCGGAAAAGGCGCTGAAGGCACTAAGGTTATCACCTGCCACCTCGGAAACGGTTCGTCTATCGGCGCTGTTAAGGACGGCAAGATCATCGACACCTCTATGGGATTCACTCCTCTCGAAGGCGTTATCATGGGCTCGCGTTGCGGTTCTATCGACCCTGCAATCGTTCCGTTCGTTATGGAGAACGAAGGTATCGCAGCTAAAGATATGGGCGACTGGATGAACAAGGAGTGCGGATTCCTCGGAATGTGCGGCGCAAGTGACTTGCGTGACGTTGAACGCATGATCTCCGAAGGTGACGAAGAAGCGAAGCTTGCGCTCGATATCCTTTGCTACCAGATCAAAAAATATATTGGTTCATACACCGCTGCTATGAACGGTGTTGATGCGATCGTATTTACCGCAGGTATCGGTGAGAACACTGTTTCCGTTCGTCAAAAATCGCTCGAGGGTATGGAGTTCTTTGGTATCAAAGTAGATCCCGAAAAGAACAAGAACGCAAGAAGTCTCGCTGAGCCGATCGATATCTCCGCTGACGACTCTAAAGTACGCGTATACGTTATCTATACTAACGAAGAGCTTGTTATCGCGCGCGATACGAAAGAAATCGTTGATAGCCTCTAATATATTCGACGGCTACTTATATGCCTTCGGTGGCTGATTTATTATGTCTCCGACGGCTTAAGAAAAACTTTCTATAGAAAGTTT
>JAZRTU010000018.1:0-7160 GCA_045652185.1 Eubacteriales bacterium
GATCAAAGGCACGGTCTAAAGATTCGTTTTGCGCTCTTAATTCCTCAAGTTTTTTCGCGGTGTACAGACTTTTATCTATAATAGCTATCATCTGTTCATCCGTACCTCCACGATAGCAGAAGTCGTTTTCTATTCTTCCAAGAAAAGCCCACGCGAGCATAAGAAAGAATGCTTCGTTAGTTTCTTCAAATGCATTAAGCATCAAATCGCCACAGTTAGTTGCACGTTCCAACTTCTCTTCCATAGAAAGCAAAGGGTTGAAGAATATGGTTCTACCAAGTTTATCTGCGGCAAAATTTATAAGCTCATACATATTCTTTTGCACATGGTAGTAATATTCGTTTGTGTCTTTGGCAAAAAGTTGTTCTGCCTTTTGTCCACTTGTAGAGAACCAATCGGCAGATTTGGTTTTGTAGATTTCAAGTGCTTCTTCTGTCTTTCCCTCGGCATGGAGAATTTTCGCTCGCATATTCCACGCCCCAAGTCTAAGACCTTCCTCTGTGCATCCATCCAATATCTTATCACAGATTGTAAGAAATTCATCCTTGTGAGCAATCAAAACTTCGGGATCGTTATCTGCCATATCACCACCGATGTTCCACATATAGCGATACATTATTCTATAATCGTTTGGATAGTCGTGATATGCATTTACAATAATTTTTCGACCTTCATCATCGTTCCAATGCTTTTTATAAAGCTCGATTACTTCGTCAATCTCAGCTTGAATCTTCTCCTGGTTGTAACCCATAAGCTCGTCAAGCGTTACACCAAAGTAATATGCCAATGGTTGCAGAAGTGTAATGTCGGGATAGGTTTCCCCTCTTTCCCATTTACTTACTGCGGCACAAGTAACGTTCATCGCAACAGAAAGCTGTTCCTGCGTAATGTTTTTTGCAGTGCGCAAACGCTTAATATTTGCACCAATAGTCATTTCCATAATAATACCTCCATAGAGATAAAAGTAAGCCGACGTCTGCTTCTGCTTATATTATAGCACAAAAACAGTATCAGTAAAGGTATTGTTAGGAAACTTTGTGTTAACTAAAAGTTGAAAAATAGTAGCCACAAGAAAATGGCGCACCTACTTTATCGCAGGTGCACCAAAGAGGACTTTTTTATTATTTATGATAAAGCTTTTTTGTTTGGTATATCGGCTCGGTGGTGATATGGATGCCGAGCTTGCGGAGCACGTTGTCGTCAACTTGCGAAAGAATTACGCTTGAATGCATCTCGCAGCCTCTCAATTTCGGGAGCTGTGCGAGTGCGAGCGCTGCCGTCGGGTTCGTTGCCGCGCAAATCGAGAGTGCAACGAGCACCTCGTCGGTGTGGAGCCGCGGGTTTCTGTTGCCAAGATACGTCGTTTTGAGGTCTTGAACAGGCTCGATTACAACGGGAGATATCAAAAGCAGGTCGTCGGGAGTGTCGCTGAGCGCCTTTAACGCGTTGAGAAGCGCCGCTGAGGTCGCACCGAGCAACGATGATGTTTTACCCGTAACGATACGTCCGTCGGGCAATTCGATCGCCGCCGCGGGTCCGTCTGTTTTTTCCGCTTTATCAAGCGCCGCTTTAACGACGGTGCGTTCGGCAAGCGTAACGCCTGCTTGCTTCATAAGAAGCTCTATTCTGAACACCACGTCGTTGGTGTTCTTTCCGTTTTTGACACCGCAAAGCGTATTATAATAACGACGAACTATTTCCATTTTCGCCGCATGTCTCACTTCTTCGTCATCGATGATGCAGAAGCCTGCCATATTAACGACCATGTCTGTCGGTGATTTGTATGGTGACGAACCGTAGATCGTTTCAAACACCGCATTGAGCACGGGGAACACTTCAACGTCGCGGTTATAGTTAACGGCTGTTTCGCCGTATGCATCAAGGTGGAACGGGTCGATCATGTTGACGTCGTTCAAGTCTGCCGTTGCAGCTTCATAAGCAAGGTTAACGGGATGCTTTTGGGGAATGTTCCAGATCGGGAACGTTTCAAATTTTGAATAACCCGATTTTATTCCGCGCTTGTTTTCGTGGTAAAGCTGTGAAAGACAGGTCGCCATCTTTCCGCTTCCCGGTCCGGGAGCAGTCACGACCACAAGCGAACGCGAGGTTTCGATATAATCGTTTTTGCCGTAGCCCTCGTCGCTTACGATTAGAGGTATATTTGACGGATATCCGCTGATTTTATAGTGGCAATAAGTTTTGAGCCCGAGGTTTTCGAGCTTCTTTTTGAATGCATCAGCAGAAGATTGACCGTCGTATTGTGTTAAAACAACGCTTCCGACATAAAGCCCGATACCTCTGAATGCATCGATAAGTCGCAACACCTCGAGGTCGTACGTTATCCCGAGGTCACCGCGTTCTTTGTTGTTCTCGATATCCTCGCTGCTGATTACGATAATGATCTCCGCTTGATCCTTCAAGGTCATCAGCATTTTTATTTTCGAATCGGGTGCAAACCCCGGCAACACGCGAGCCGCGTGCGTATCATCGAAAAGCTTACCGCCGAACTCAAGGTAAAGCTTACCGCCGAATTGATCGATGCGTTCTTTGATGTGCTGTGATTGAAGTCTTATATACTTATCGTTATCAAACCCAATTTTCATATTACACCCTCCTAAAACAAAAAATCGTGCATTTGAAACACACTGCGTATATTCTATACTTTATAAACGCTTTTGTCAACAAATTTACGCAAAAGTTTTTTTATTTTTTTCTTTTATGAAAAAGATTTATATTGATTTTTAGCGTAATTAGTGATAGAATTAAAATGTATGTTTACGGCGTTTTTGTTTAGCTCACGATGCAAAATTGCATTTCTCACGATGCCGCCTCCAAATCTCACGAGGGAAACGTACAAAATTATATTTTATGAAAGGTAATGGGGTGTTTTGCCGCGTTTTGAGTTGCGTGGCTGCAAAATAGTCCCTGTTTCGCAAGAAAGGATAACAAAAATGTTTGAGATAAAAAAGCTGCCGAGCTATATAGCGGAGTTTTTCGGCTCAAAGGGTATAGATGTATCGTCTGCCGTTATCACAATGCAAAGCGATATGGGCAGGGATTCCGTCTATAAGGACGTCTATATCGTTTTGACGGAAAATACTCTCGTCTATGCTGAGGGAAGCGTCGTTGTTGCTGACCGAAGCGGAGGCACTTTTGTTGAAAAGGATTTTATTGTCTATGAAAAAGAAAAGCTTGAGGATCTGAAGGTAGAAATGATGATATCCTCAGGCGCTGTCGTTGGAAAATACGACGGTGTTGACACGCTGATATTCAACTTTTCGAACACATATCGTCACGAAGCGAATAGCTTTTGCAGAATGTACGGCGAGTTGAAGAAGGATGGAAAGATCAACGATGAAAAGGCGAAGAAGGACCTTGAAAGCGAAAACTTTTGTCCGAAATGCCACCTCCGTTATCCCGATCCGTCGCGAAAGGTGTGTCCGAAATGTATGGACAAGGCGAAGCTTATCAAAAGATTGATGGGCTTTTTCGTGAAGTATAAGGGATATATGCTCCTTATAATGTTGACGTTTTTGCTAAGCGGCGGTCTTACCGTGCTCAGCCCATACGTCAGCAACAGAGTTTTCTATGATGACGTTTTGAGCGAAGGCGGAAAGCTTTTCGGAAAGATCGGAATAGTTATCGCGATGATCATCGGAGTGAGGATCGTTTCGATGGGTGTCAGTATGATAAACGGTATCATCTCGTCAAGAGTTGCGGCGAAGGTCGTATATGACCTTAAAAAGACTATCTTTGATGCTATCAGAAGACTATCCCTTGGATTTTTCACTAACAGACAAACGGGCGGATTGATGACGCAGGTCAACAGTGACGCCACAACGATATATTGGTTCTTTTGCGACGGATTCCCGTATCTTGTAACGAGTGTGATCCAGCTCGTTGTCGTAATGACGATGATGTTGATTTTGAATCCAAAGCTGACACTTTATACTTTCTTGACAGTTCCGCTCTTCTTCCTCTCATATAGAGTGGTGTTCAGATTGTTCTCGAAGCTTCATGCGCGTGCCTATTCTCGCCGCCGCTCGTTCAACTCGCTGATCAGCGACGTTTTGACGGGTGTTCGTGTTGTAAAATCGTTCTCCCGAGAGGAAGCGGAGATAAAGAGATTCGAAAAAAGCAACCGTAACCTTCGCGATGCGACGATAAACATCGGTACAACACGAAACCTCATTTTCCCTGCGATCGGCTTTATGCTGAAAATAGGAACGTTTCTTGTTTGGGGTATCGGTGGTTGGAGCGTAATAAAAGGCGAAGGCGAGATGACGTATGGTATATTGATGCAGTTTATCGCATATATGGAGCTTGTTTATTCACCGCTTGACTTTTTGGCGGACGTTTCGAACTGGTGGGCGGATTGCTTGAATGCGATGCAGCGTCTTTTCGAGATCTCCGACGCAGTTCCCGAGGTTCGCGAGAAGGAAGATCCTGTCATCCTTGAAAACATAAAGGGCGACGTAGAATTCAAAAACGTTTCGTTTTCGTATGAGGAAAGCAGAAAAGTCATCGACTCCGTTAGTTTCAACGTAGAGGCAGGAAGCACTCTCGGTATCGTCGGTCATACCGGCGCAGGAAAAAGTACGCTTGCGAATCTTTTGACTCGTCTATACGATCCTGCTGACGGTGACGTGTTCATCGATGGGGTGAATTTGAAGGATATCTCCTTTAACCAACTTCACGATATGATAGCGATAGTGAGCCAAGAGACCTATCTTTTCCGTGGTTCGATACTTGATAATATAAGATATGCAAAACCCGATGCGACTTACGAGGAGGTCGTTCGCGCGGCAAAAATAGCCTCGGCGCATCAATTTATAATAAAATATCCCGATGGATATCAAACGCTCGTTGGTTGGGGACATAAAGACCTTTCCGGTGGTGAAAGACAGCGCGTTTCGATAGCAAGAGCTATTTTGAAGAACCCGAAGATCCTCATTCTCGACGAAGCGACCGCGGCAATGGATACCCAAACGGAAAGACAAATTCAAGAGGCACTCAACCTTATCACAAAGGACAGAACGACAATCATTATCGCTCACCGCCTTTCCACGCTCAGAGAAGCCGATAAGCTTATCGTTGTTGAAAACGGAAAGGTCGTTGAAAGCGGAACGTCAACCGAGCTTTTGAAGGCTGAGGGTACATATTATAAACTCTATAAGCTTCAAGCCGAGGCACTCAAGACCGTCGGAATTGAAGAGTAAGGGAGGAATAGAAATGGATAACAACCGTTCATTCACCGATTTGGTGGAAATGACGTATTTTGATCGCGAAAACACAAAATTCTACCTCACGCCTGCGGGATTTCCCGCGCTCGAGGCGTATATGAAGAAGGTAGTTACAAACGATTTGAAGGAAGAAAGCGAGGAGCTCCTTTGGCAAGATCTCGGAAGAGTGTATTTTCATCGCGCGTTCCCGTTCGATATGCCGACGAAGTTTATCTCCGTTGTCGATAAAGAGGGAAAGGAATACGGTATTATAAAGGATATCGACGACCTCGCAGACGAGGCGAAGGAAATAGTGTTAACTGCACTTGACAGAAAATACTTCTCGCCTGAGATAACGAAGATACTTTCCGTTAAGGAAAGGTTTGGATACTCCTATTGGAGCGTTGAGACGGATCACGGAAAAATGGATTTCACACTTCAGGACACCTTCAGAAGTATCGCGAAAATAAGCGACACCCGAATCGTTATTACCGATATTAAGGGTAACCGCTTCAATATAACAGACGTGGAAGCTCTCGACCATTCGAGTTTCCGTAAGATCGAGCTCTATCTGTAATAGAGCAGGGAGAAAAAATGAAACGTATAGTTAATACATCGTGGCTGATGCGAAACGAGCTGAAGCTCCGCTTTCCCGAAGAGGTCAGGGAGTCGGACGTTTATTTTGCATATAGCTTGAATAAAAACAACGAAATGATCGTCGGTGTTTGTTGCTATAATGATGGTGTGCTATATCGGACCGATACCGAGAGCGACGAGGTATATACCTTGCCTCTTGGCGAGATAAAGTCGGTACGTTGCGTTACTTACGTCGGTTGTATCGCCTTTGAATACACAGATATGAACGACGTTGAGTGGGAGCTTTGCCGCGCGGGGATGGAATGCCGTTTGATGATGCAAAACGCCGCGAAGCAGATCGAGGTAATAAAAGAGGGAAGAATACCGCCGAAAACGGTCGAAAACCTTGAGCTTTGTTGCCCGAAATGCGGAACGCCGTATCGTAGTGGCTCGAATATCTGCCTTGAATGTTCAGATAAAAAAGGCGTGATATTGAGAATACTCCCATATGCAAAGCCGTATTGGAAACAGCTTCTTTTGTCAGTATTGCTGTATTTCGCAACAACGGGAGTTGCGCTACTCTCACCACAGGTCAACAAAATACTTATTGACGATTATATCAAAGCGGAGCATACACCGCTTCTTAACGGCTTTATCGCCGTAATATTGGCACTCGTTGGAATAAGCCTGTTTAACGTTTTAGCAGGTGTTATTCGTAACATATTGATCGTAAAGGTCGGAAATAACATTTCCACTGAGCTTAAGGATGCGCTTTTCAAAAAGGTGCAGCAACTTTCCGTTGCCGGCATCTCGCGCCGTTCGGCAGGAGAGTTGATAACTCGTATAACGAGCGACACAGTCTCTATGATGGAGCTTTTGACCGATACGATGCCGACACTGATCCAGCAAACACTCGTGTTTGTCGGTGTTGGCGCGATGATGTTCTCGATGAACTGGAAATTGACGCTTTTGATCATTTTCCCGATGCCACTTATAATGTTTTTCTTCTTCTCAACGAGAAGATACGTACACCGCCGTTACCACAGACAATGGCAAAGCGAATCCGAGGCAAACACAGTGCTTCACGATATCTTCCAAGGTATCCGCGTTGTCAAGGTGTTTGGTATGGAGGAGTAAGAAGCGATACGATTTGACAAACAGATAAAGAAGATATCAGAGATCTCCGCCTCTAACGAGGTGTTCTGGCAACTCATTATGCCGCCGATCAACCTCTTTATGAGTATTGGTGAGTTTTTCATCCTTGCTTATGCAGGCTCAAAGGTAATCGATGGCTCGATGACACTCGGTGATATGCAGGCATTCTTGGCGTATGCGGCGATGCTTTACGGACCGCTCAGATGG
>JAZRTU010000019.1:0-4298 GCA_045652185.1 Eubacteriales bacterium
GTATTTTTGTGAGGTGTGTTTATTGGTAAAATTAAAACGTATTTTTAATTTGTTCAATCCTATCATATGGAAAGAAGCCGGGATAATTTATGGCTTTTGCGCTATATTTTTGGTGATTTTGTATTTCGTTGGTGCGTCTGACGGAGATCATACGATATTGCAGCTTGGTGTATTTTTAATTGTTACGTTTCCGCTCGTTTTGGCTGTTTTGATGTTCAGCGCTCCGAAAAAACTGATGTATGACGAAAAAGGAGTTCGTTTTTCTGTTTATCAAAGTGTCAGAGTATTCAAAAACAACAGGCTTGTCAGGGTAGATTATGACATTGTTGGGTTGAAAGACGTTGAATTCTCGCAAAACAAGTTCGAAAAACTTTTTGGATTTGGCCACATCTCGTTTAGCGGGGCTGTGTATTTTGAGGCAAGACGCTACGCTGACAGAATCAAACCTAAGTCGAATTTTTCTATTTATGGTATTCCAGAATTTTCGAAATTTATTGAAGAATTTCCACATAAATAATAATTTTGACTGGTTTGGTATTGGTTTTATGAAAGGCGGTATCAAACATGAAGCTTACCACTGTTAAACTCAAACGCATTTTTGTTGTTTTTAATTGGGACTATTGGAAACTGCGATGGACGGGATTACTTTTTGTTCCTATTGCTTTCATTGTTTCTATTCTTTTGAGACGTGCTACCAACAACAATACTGTTGGTTATTGTGTTTTCCTTTTTATGATCGCTGTTTTGGCATATGGTTATATAATCGAATTATTAGACAAACCGAAAGAATTTTCATATACAGAGACAAGCATAACTTTCCACGATATCCTGCCGCACATGAACGACGCGCAAACAGGATTTAAACTTATCAAATTTAGGTACAGAGTGACCAACATCAGCAACGTTCGTTTTGCTCAAAACCGATTTGAAAAGCTTTTCGATGTTGGACACATCTATTTTAGCGGAATCAGTGATCACCCTGTTGGTTTTCATTCCGAAGCATATATCCCGGTTAAAAAATTTGCCCTTTACGGTATTCCCGAGTTTTCAAAATTTATTGAAGAATTTCCACATAAAAATAAATAACTATTTGAAAGGATCATTATTATGATACGCGTTGGTACTGTTAACATTGATACATCGCATCCTATCGCTTTTGCGGAGCTTTTTTTGAAGGATGGCAGAGCTAAATACACTGCTGTTTACAACGACGGTTTCCGCACTGATGATGAAGTTAAAAATTTTATGGACAAGTTCGGTGTTGAAGAAAGATATTCTGATCTTTCGGAGATGGCGAAAAATATTGACATTGTTTTTATTCAAAGCTGCAACTGGGACAGACACATTGAGCTTATGATGCCGTTCGTTGAGGCGGGTGTTCCCGTTTTCGTTGACAAGCCGCTCGTTGGAAGCATTGACGACTGTAAAACTGTTGAAAAGCTTGTCGAGGACGGTGCTGTTATTATCGGTTCATCTGCGATGCGTTACACATACGAGCACAAGGATATTCTCGCGAAAAGCGTTGACGAAAGAGGCGAGATCGTTCATCTTTCAGCAACGGTTGGTGTTGACGAATTCAACTATGCTATTCATGCCGTTGAGTCGCTTCTTGGGTTCTTCAGAGGAATCAAGGCCGTTTCGACAACGTTTATCGGTACCGCTACCGTTGGCGGAAGCGAATGCGACACGTTCTACGTTAAGTTTGAAAACGGAGTTACGGCGACATACCACATTTGCACGAAGGCTTGGCAACCGAGCACGCTTACCGTTGTTACGACGAAGACGACTTATGCATTCAAAATCGATTCGGGCAAAGTATATGAGGCGCTCCTCGGAGAGGTGCTTAACTTTATGGAGGGCAAGGAAAACAACGTTGCAACTGTTTATGAATTGACGGAAGCAACAAAGATCATGCTCGCAGGAAAGCAATCTAAGGTTGACGGTGGATGCGAGGTAATGATCTCCGACATCAGAAATGATAAATTTTTCGACGGTGATGAGTTCGAGAAATTTTATGAATCACAACAAAGAAAATAATTTGGGTAATAATTAATGAAAAGTAAAAACACACTATATTTAATATTGGTCATTTGCTTCGTTGCACTTTCATTTCTTTTTGCATCATGCGGTCCTGATCAACCGTCACAATCATTGGATGAAAGCAAAGAACTCAGTGTTGATGAAAGCAATAATAATGAAAGCGCAGCTGTTTCCGAAGATACAGTCAGCGAGGGATCTAACGAAGAAGACACAAGTGACGCTGTTATTGATGAATCGGCAGACGAAGAAAATTCCGACGACACCGGTGATGAGGAATCGATCGATGAAGAAGTTTCCGAGGATACTGTTGTTGACGAATCCCCCGACGAAGAGGTGAGCGAAGATACGGTTAGCGAGGAATCGATCAAAGAAGAGGTTAGTGAAGACACCGTCAGCGAAGAATCGATCGAAGAAGAGGTTAGCGAAGACACCGTCAGTGAAGAATCAATCGAAGAAGAGGTTAGTGAGGACGAATCCGTTGAGGAAAGCGATCCTTTTGACCCTGAATCAGAAATGGTTGCGGTTGACGTACCGATTTTGTCGATAACGCTTCACGACCAAACTGACCGTGTTCACCAGAGCTATTACGTTGGTGCAACGATCCAACTTAAAGACCCGTCACGCCAATATTCCACCATTTACGATTACAACGCCGAGATAAAGATACGCGGCAACTCTACTTCAAGCGGCATTAAAAAGCCTTACAACATCAAATTTTCCGAAAAAGAGAATTTGCTCGGATTAGGCGAATCGAAGAAATGGTATTTGCTCGCAAACCTTTATGACAAGACCTTGATGAGAAATAAGCTCGCTTATGATCTTGCGCAGGTTTTGGGGCTTACAAACACTTCGAAATGCACTTATGTTGACCTTTATCTCAACGGTGAATTTCTAGGCAACTATTTGCTTTGTGAATCGATAGGCGTTGGTGAAGACAGAGTTGACATCAACATGGACAACAATGAATTCTTGTTTGAATATGAGCCTTGGGTTGGATATAGTAACCTTGCGGCATACAGGACTCCGCTTTGCGGCGTGTTGCTCGGATATAACGACCGCGATGACGCTACCCCTCAACAAAAAGAATACTTAAAGGAATTCTTCACAAAAGCGGAACGCGCACTTTTGGATGGCGACTGGGATAATATCGAGAAATATTTCGATGTTGACTCATTCGTAAACCACTATTTGCTCAACGAGTTCTTTAAAAACGTCGACATCGGAACAAGCTCTACGCGATATTATCTCAAGGACAACAAGCTTTATGCAGGGCCTGTTTGGGATCTTGACCTTTCGACAGGTAATGCAGACAAGGATTACTATGGCGTAATATACAGTACAGAAAATCTTCACGCAAAAAACGGACAATGGTATAAATGGTTCACTAAAGATCAAGAATTTATGAATCTTGTTAAAGAAAGATTCGTTGAGATGAACGATCATCTGGTTAATCTTTATGCTCAAAACGAGCTTGGCTATAGCAGGATCGACGTTCTCTTGGCTCAATTCGGTGAAAGCTTCAACGACAACTTCACAAAAGCACCTTGGAAGGTTTGGGACAAGACATCGGAGCTCGAACGTATTCCCGAAGGCACTTATGAAGAAAACGTTGAATATTTGCGCGGATGGTTCGAGGGCCGTTACAACTGGCTTGTTAAGGAATGGAATATTAAAATAGAAAATTAAAATTAATTATACAAGGACGGTTTATTTTCAAAATGAAAAAGACTACTATCAGAAAATACGCGAGACTTATTGCTCGTGTTGGTGCAAACATTAAAAAAGGTCAACCTGTCAGACTTTATGCAGACGTTGATCAATATGAATTCGTGACGATACTCGTTGATGAGTGCTATAAAGCCGGTGCTTCGAAGGTTTCGCTCGAATGGAATCACGATCCCATCACAAAACTTAATTATCGTCACTGCTCGCTCAAAACACTTTCTAAGATTGAGAAATGGCAAGAGGAAAAGCTAAAACACACAGCTGAGACACTTCCTTGCAGCATTTACATTGAAAGCAGCGATCCCGACGGTCTCAAGGGTATCAACATTGAAAAGATGCAAAAGGCTTCTATCGCACGTTACCCGATCATTAAGCCGTACCGTGATGCTATGGACGGAAAATATCAATGGACTATTGCTGCTGTTCCCTCTTATGCTTGGGCGAAGAAAGTATTCCCGAATGAGAAAAAGCATCGCGCTTACGAGATGCTTTGGGAGGCCATTTTGGCGACTGTTCGGGTTACAGACGACAAT
>JAZRTU010000020.1:0-2312 GCA_045652185.1 Eubacteriales bacterium
TTTCTTTTCCATGTATTGATTATTCCCCGAAGTAAAGAGAAATATTATATAAATTTAATATAATGAGAGTATTTTCTGACATTTATCGAACGAATGTCACCTCTTGCATCGAGATAATCCTCAATGAGTGGTAAAACGTCACTCTGCTTGCAGAAGCAGAACAAGGATGCAAGCTCAATAACCTGAAGCGAATCGAAATATTCATATGCTTCTTCAACAGTGAGATGATCTCCCGATAAAATATCGTGTATATCCCAAAGTGAACGGAACTCGTTTTTGATGAATCCGGCTTTGTTGCCGCAATCTTCAAGCTCCTCCAAAAGAAGCGAAAATTGTGAATCGTCCATCTTTGGAGTCATCTTAACGCGCAGCTCACCGATGTCTTCCTCCTCCTTCGAGATAACAACTCCCGAGCCTTTGAGCAAATTAACAAGCTTGGATGTGTCAGCCAAAATGTATGCCTTAACAATACCGCTTTCGCAGTCGAGTCCCAATAGCAGTGAGCATACCGCATCATATACCTCGTTTTCGTCAAGTGAGCTGATGATATCCTCAAGCGCATCAGTGTCTTCGTCCGTTATCTTTAACGTGCCTGCAGTCTTGCCGAGTAATACTGCGGCAACGGAGTTTTTAAGTGTGACCTCGAAAAGATTGAAAAGCGAATCCTTGTATTCATTGTCAAACGCTTTGAATAAAGATAGAAGCTCGTCTCCCGAAAATAACTTCAAAAACGAATTCTCGATCGAAAGTCGAAGTAAATAATCATTGATATATTCGATTCCGACACCGCTTTCAATGGGATTATATAGATCATATTCAATCATCGTCGGAAGCTCGTGTGCAAAGAATTTAGCTGCACGCGAGTATTTTTGTAAATAAATCTTAATTGTGCTTTTTAAAGTTGAGCTGAGCGCCTCGTTACCGCAGGTCACAAATGCTTTAACAATAGCGTTAAATCTCTTCTTGGAATCAGAAAGCAGCTTCGTTGCGATAACGATACCGTCTTCATATAAAGTGTTGAGATTAGAGCGCAATAGCTTGTCAAGCGCATCACTTCTCGAAGGCTCGGTACGAAGCGTAAGTCCGATGAGATATAACGACGACTCTGCAAACCGTTTTGCAACGTCTTCCATAACGGATGAGCTTTCGCCCTTTGTGTATTTGAACGTAACATATGATAAAAGCTCCAAAAGTCGACCTTGAAACCTCTCAACGTCGCTATCACCAACAAGCTCCAAGTCATACGCCGCGCCAAAAAGCGATGCAACGTAATTCGATTCGTCAATAGTAACCTCGTCAAGCGGGTCGAATCGTTTAATATACTCACTCATTATTTCCGTTACCTCCGCTCCTCTTAGTGTATTCACTATTGTTGTCATAGCTTCCCTTGATTCCATATATATGGAACTTGCAAGCGCGAATAAACGCATCAAGCTCTCGTGAGCGCAAAAGCTCCGTCGAACCCGCACAAGGACCGTCAAAGGCCTCTTTCATAAATCGAAGCAGCTCGTCATCACTCACCGAGTCAAGTGTCTCTGTCTTGGCATTGTAAAACATCTCCGTCAGCTCACCTATTATAGTCGCATAGCTGTCTTGAGAAATATAAGGCGAATCGCAAAAATATGTAATTATGCGTTCAACAGCGCCAACGCCAAACTCAATACGACCGCTGTCCTTGAGCGCCTCGTTGCGAACTGCAATAAGGTCCTTAACCTCTTTATGAGATAACCGAAGCCCATAATTGACCGTTTCGTCATTAAGCGCAAGAAGCTCGTTTTCGAATTTTTTCACATTAGGTAAAAACGAAAAAAGTTGCAATTCCTTAGCCAAAAAGCCCACCCCCAAAATTCAACAGAGTAAATTATATTCTAACATAGCAAAATCAAAAAATCAATATATATGCTCAAAAAATAGTTGACAGAATCAAGAAAAACTATTAAAATAAAGAAAAACGAAAAAGGAATAGAAAATGAAAATAAAAATAGCGACCTATAACATAGCGAACGGATATTGGTGTGGCCACGATATGAACCGCCTCGCCTCCGACATTTTGGCAGTCTCGCCCGATATAATCGGACTCCAAGAGGTTGACCGCTTCTGTAAAAGGTCAAAGTTTATGGATACAGTAAAAATCCTCTCGACTCTCACGGGCTATCAATTTACCCACTATACGAAAAATATCTTCCTTGAGGGCGATAAAGAAACCCACGGTCAAGAAGGCGAATACGGAACGGCAGTATTCTCGAAATATCCGATCTTGTCTGCCGAAGCGGTAATGCTCGATTCCGCAAATTACGAACAACGCGGGTATT
>JAZRTU010000021.1:0-3394 GCA_045652185.1 Eubacteriales bacterium
GAGAGTTTCAGCCGAGAACAGCTTTTTCGCATATATTTTTATTTTTCCCTCGTAGTCGCCCGCTATTGCATTTTTCGGAATTTTTATTTCACAATACACTCCACCGTTAACACCGATGAATTCTTCAGTATCGTTTTTTAAAAGAATATCTGCTTTTCTTTTTTTGTCATCGTCGGTTATATAACCGAGAATATTCATTTTGCAAGAGAACATTCCTTCGTATTCCACACGAAGTACGTTTACGTCTCTATTATGAGAAAACCAATCGTTTGAGCCGACATTGATCGCTATATTTTCATTGTTTCCAACTATGACTTGGAAAGCAGCGGTACTGTTTGCCGGTGAATAGAGTTCGATAGTATTTTCAAATGACGTTATATTTTCGTCACTTACGAGTTTATAAAATTCATTTTTAAGGCTAAAAGCGATCATATTTTCAATCATCCTTTCTTAATAATTGCATTATATAATTTTCATTAACATTTGTCAACCGCTTTACAAGTTTAGCAAGCTAAAATCATTAAAAAAATATTAACAAAATTTATATATATATCTTTACAATCGAGCTAAAAAGGTGTATAATGGAGTATCGATAACTTTCGGAAGGTTTATCGTTGATATAGATTTTTCTCGATTAATTGTACCGCGAGAGCAAAGTTACAGTTTACAAGTTTTTTAACTTTTGAGAAAAGCACCCGTTGCGGTGCGACATATATATTATATACACTATATATTTATATTTTTTGTTGCCCGAATGGGTCAATAGATAACCGAATATTATCCCGACGGACCGTGCGGGAGTTTACCCCGAAAAACAACGATGGTATTTCATTAGGAGGTAAAACATTTATGGACGACTGGCTTTATATAGCCATCACCGCTTTGGTCGCGTTGGTCGTTGGCGGAGCAATTGGCTTTTTGATCCGCAAAACTGTTGCGGAAAAGAAGATCAAATCCGCAGAAGCAGAGGCACAACGCGTTAAAGATGAAATTATCAAAGCGGCTGAAGCAAAGAAAAAAGAAATGTTCGTTGAAGCTAAAGAAGAAATTCTCAAGCAAAGAAGCGAGACTGAAAGAGAACTTAAAGAAAGACGTAATGACATTAACCGTCTCGAAAGAAGAGCTATTCAGAAAGAAGAAAACTTAGACCGCAAATTAGACAACCTTGATAAAAAAGAGGAAACTCTTAACAAAAAAATCAAGGAAATGGAAGCTCAAAAAGAAGAAGTTGAGCAAATCAAAGTTTCCGAGCTTGAAAAGCTCGAGGCAATCTCGGGAATGTCGCCCGAGGAGGCTAAACAATATCTCATCGAACAGGTTGAATTGGAAGCTCGCCACGAAATGGCTATGAAGCTTGCAGGTATTGAGCAAGAATACAAGGATACTGCTGATGAGAAAGCAAGAAATATTATTGCACTTGCTATTCAACGCTGTGCAGCTGACAGCGTAGCTGAGGCCACCGTATCAGTAGTTGACCTTCCCAACGACGAAATGAAGGGAAGAATCATTGGGCGCGAGGGCCGCAACATCCGCGCTATCGAGACACTTACCGGTGTTGACCTCGTTATTGACGACACACCTGAAGCTATTACAGTTTCGTGCTTTGATCCTGTCAGACGTGAGATCGCACGTCTTTCACTTGAAAAACTTATTTCTGACGGACGTATACATCCCTCTCGTATCGAAGAGATGGTTGAAAAAAGCAGAAAAGAAGTTGAACAGATCATCAAAAAAGAAGGCGAACAAGCTACGTTTGAAACAGGTATTCACGGAATCAACCACGAGCTTGTTAAGATACTCGGACGTCTTAAATACAGAACCAGCTATGGTCAAAATGTATTACGTCACTCCATTGAGGTTGCTCATATTGCCGGTATGATGGCTTATGAGTTAGGCGTTGATCCTGTACTCGCGAAGAGAGCAGGTCTTCTTCACGATATCGGAAAAGCTGTTGACCACGAGGTTGATGGTTCACACGTTCAAATCGGTGTTGATATCGCGAGAAAATACAAGGAAAACAGAGAGATCGTTCACGCTATTGAAGCGCATCACGGCGACGTCGAGCCAAACACGGTGATCGCGATGATCGTTCAAGCGGCTGACGCTATTTCAGCGGCTCGTCCCGGCGCAAGACGCGAAAATCTCGAAACTTACATCAAGAGATTGCAACGTCTCGAAGAGATCGCAAACAGCTTCCAAGGAATTGAGAAGTCGTTCGCTATTCAAGCAGGTCGTGAGATCCGAATTATGGTTAAACCCGAGGAGATCAACGATGAAAATATGGTATTCGTTGCTCGAGATATTGCCAAGAAGATCGAAAGTGAGCTTGAATATCCGGGTCAGATCAAGATAAACGTTATTAGAGAAACAAGAGCGTTTGATTTCGCTAAATAAGTCTTTTGGTTAGGACAGAAACAATATGAATTTTAACATTCTTGCAGTAGGCGACGTTGTCGGGGCTTGCGGTGTACGTTACCTCGAAAACAATCTTCGACGCATCAAGAAAAAATACGATGCTGATCTCGTCATTATTAACGGTGAAAATTCCGCAGACGGAAACGGCATCTCGAGAAAAAGCGCGATGGCGCTTTTTGATGCCGGAGCTGACGTTATTACGGGTGGAAACCACTCGCTTCGCTGCAAGGATGTTTATTCTTTATATGAAAGCGAAACATGTTTATTGCTTCCGGCAAATATTTCCACTACTCCGATTGGAAACGGACACGTCATTATCGACACGTCTATCGGTCGTGTTCTAATCGTTAGTGTTCTCGGACAGATGTTTATGAATCCGGCAGAATCACCCTTTTACACGGTGGAAAAGATTTTAAAGGCGGAAAAAGGTAATTTTGATATTGCCGTTGCTGATATTCATTGTGAAGCGACGAGCGAAAAGCTTGCGTTTTTGAGATATTTTCAAGGGCAATTTCAAGTTATTTTCGGCACACACACCCACGTTCAAACTGCTGACGAAGCTATTTTTGGGGGGTGCGGTTATATTACGGATCTCGGTATGTGCGGTGCTGTTGATTCTATTTTGGGTACTGTTTCAGAAAGAGTTATTAACAAATTCGTTTTGAGGACACCTGAAAAGTTTGAATTGGCAGACGGAAGATGCAAGATGTGCGGAGCGTTATTCACCATTGATGCTGCTTCAAAAAAGACGTTTGAAGTGAAGCGTATTATTGAATCGGAATAAAAAACGTGGTTATCACGTTATTAAACAAATAATAAAACACAAAGGAAAAAC
Organism: Eubacteriales bacterium; assembly: GCA_045652185.1. GTDB lineage: Bacteria > Bacillota > Clostridia > Oscillospirales > CAG-382 > UMGS1307. The sequence goes on from JAZRTU010000021.1 coordinate 3,251, forward strand.
ATAATGCAAAATCTTATTAATTTATTTCTTGACACGGCTGCTGAGGTTTCAGGCACTGTTTCGGGTGCTGAACCTGTGGCAGATCAACCTTGGTGGGCTAGTCTCGTTAGTCTTCTCCCTCTCGTTCTTTTGGCGGTTGTTTTT
>JAZRTU010000022.1:0-11986 GCA_045652185.1 Eubacteriales bacterium
ATGTTGCACTCGGTGTTGTCGGCGCACTTGCTGTGGCAACGTCAGCGCTCGTTCTCGGCAAAAAGAAAAAGAAATAATATAACAAAAAGACGGCGGAAGCCGTCTTTTTTAATTCGTGAATTTTGGTCGCCATAAGGCGACGCCTTGACTGAAAATGGTTGCAGAGCCGAGGCGTATCGAGGCTGTCACTTTTCGGGGGCGCCGCCCCACGTCCCCGCGAGCTTTTAGAAAAGCTCGACCAAAACTTTAAATTCTGTGTTACTTTGTTGTTGTTGCTTATTTATATCTTTCGACTATCAAAGAGCAACTCTTTATAGAAGTATTTCTTTAGAGGCTCTCAAACATCTTTTCTAACCATTTTTTCGAGGAGATGCCCTTTTAAACGCACAAAATAACACCCTTGTTTGAAAGCAACAAGGGTGTCTCCTCGAAAAAATAATTAAAAAATCTTTGAAAGGATTCCAAAGGGAAACTTTCTATAGAAAGTTCCCCTTTGTTCGCCGAAGGCATATCAAATAAGATCATTGTCACGCAGGTATTTCATACTGCGCTCGATATCCTCGAGCCCTGTCGGTGTTGGGTTGTCGTTCTCGACGATGAGCCATTCGAATCCGAGCTCTTCCGCCGTTTTAACAACTGTTTTGAGGTCGTTGTCGCCCTCGCCGAGCGCACGCGGTCCGCCGCCAACACCGTCTTTGATGTGGAGTGTCACGAGTTTGTCGCTGTTTTGGAGCAAAAACTCGCGTGTGTTTATCCCTGCATAGTGGCTCCAATAGGTGTCTATCTGTAAATATGCGCCGTTTTTGATAACGTCGATCGGAAGTCTGCCCGATTCGAGCGCGGTAAACTCGGAATAGTGGGTGTGGTAATAGAATCTAACGCCCTTTTCTTTTCCGTATTTGTTCGCCCACGCGAAAATGAGGTCAATTTTTTCAGCATCAGCGTCGGTGCTGTGCGGTGCACCGCCGATTCCAATATCAGTAGTTCCGAGCGTTTTGTGGAATTCGATCGTCTCGTCGATCTTGTCGGGTAAAAACGAAGCGAGTGACGTGTGTGTACCAACGCAAACAAGTCCCGCATCATCGAGCCCTTTTCTTATCGTTTCCGCATCGAGCCCATAGAATCCCGCAAACTCGACACCGTCATATCCGAGCGCTTTTATCTTCGGGAAAATAGAGAGAAGTCCCTCTCCCGTTTTAATGTCATCACGAAGTGTGTATAATTCAACAGCATATTTCATAATAAAAATATCCTTTCCGTTTGCTTATTACCGTTATTGTATCACCAATACAGTCCTAAGTCAATGGAAAGGATATATTTTTCAGAATATTAAATTATATAGACTCGCGAGGATTTAATATTTTTCAAAGGTGGGAATGTCCATCGCCTTCAATTCACTTGCCCATTTCATCAAAAGCTCGGGATCGTGTTTCGGGACCTTAGCATCAACAAATTTACATTTCACGAACGGCTTTTTCTCGCGAAGTGACTGTAACACAGCGTTGTGACCGCTGATTATGTAGAAATTGTTGCCTGCTGATGCGATGCATATCTCGTCGGAATCATCATATTCCTCAAGTGTCGGGATAAGTCTTCCGCCGTAGAAATACGCGGTGTGTGTCGCGCCGTTTTCATATTCAGCTTTAATAACCTCTACGATCTCATAGGGAGAAGCGATTGTTGTGTCTATAATAAGGTCATAGTTGTTCATGTTGAATATTTCAACGTTGTAAAGCTGTTTATAGCGGAAATTTTCGCTTTTTTTGCGTTCGAGCATATTACGTACTGCCTCGCCAACGGACGTGAATGTTTCAACGTCGCGCTCGTCGTTAAAGATACGGCTCGCCGAAATTTCGGGAGCGGTCGAGAGATATATCTTGAACGTACCGCAAACGAAATGCCAAGCCATTCGAGAGTCGATGATGAGGTTTTTGTCAACGTTGGAAAGTGCGATAAGTCCGTTATCGATCTCGTTGTCGATCTCGGGGTGGCTTTCCATATATTTGTTGAGTTCAACGACGGTCATTCCTTTATCCTTCGCAATTTGGCGAATGATCGTCCCCGTTGAATATTTTTCGACACCGAGAGTGTCACAAAGCAATTTGCAAACGGTCGTTTTTCCGCTTCCCAAATCTCCTGTAAGTGATATCTTCACGTCCTTGTCCCCCAAAAAGTTAGTCTTTGATTCCGTATTCTATAAGCGCCTTCGCACATTTTTCAACGTTTGTGAGTGCGTCGTTCGATTCGTATTCAACGATAGCATATTCGCAAACGCCCGAGTTCTTTGTGATCTCGAGAACCTTTTTCCAATCGATACTGTCCTCTCCGATGGGTGCGGTATAGCCTTCTGTCAATGAAAACGGCTTATAGTGTACAGTTCTTCCACGGTGCGCATATTTTTCATAAAGCGGAACGGGATCCATACCTGCGTTATAGCAGTTGCCGAGGTCGATCTGCATAACGAGATCGTCGCTCGTGTTCTCGCCGTAAAGCTCCCAACCGAAGTTGCCGTCCTCGAAGAGCTTATGCTCTGCGCCGTGGCTGTGGAAGCCCAAAACCATATCGTGCGCCTTTATTTTTTCGTTCAATGCTTGGAGTTTTTTGCATGTGGAAAGCCAAGCCTCTGTTGAATTGATCATATCAGCGGGAAGCGCGGGGATGATGATAAATTTGTTTCCGAGAATTTTATTGTATTCGATAGTCTTTTCAAAATTCTCGTCGCTGAGCCAATCGTAAAGTGTGTGGTATCCGCAGCAAACGAGTCCCGCGTCGTCGATCATCTTTCTAACTTCTTCGGCGGGAGTATCCATACCGCCGAACATTTCAACGGCATCATAACCAATTTTTTTGTCCTCCTTCAGAGTGTTCGCTTTGTCGGCAAAATAGATATCTCTGATAGAGTATATTTGCAATCCCAAAACAGTTTTCATAACAGAACGTTTCCTTTCGAATATATAAATATGGTTATTCTTCTATCAATGCAACGGGTGAGTTTACCGCTGCAACGTCGAGCAATATTGCTTCACCGACCGTATATCCTGCGCTTCCGAGTCGTTCTTTTGCGGAATCATACGCGAGCTTCGGTGTGTTGTTTTCACGGCTCAGGTGCGCGAGCAAAATACTGCGGCATCCGCAAGCGGCGAGTGTTGGAAGAAAACGAGCACAATCTTCGTTCGAGAGATGACCGCGCTGACCGAGTATCCTTGCTTTGAGGCCTTGGGGATACGGTCCGTTCTTCAGCATTGTTTTATCGTGATTTGACTCGATAACGACGTATTTGCAACCGCAGAGTGTGTCGACAACTTCTTCGGTGAGCGTTCCGATATCAGTCGCGTATCCAAGCTCACCTCCGCAAGATAACGAGATGCGGAAGCAAACACTTTGAGCGCTGTCGTGAGGCGTTTTTGCGCTTTTGACAGTAAGTGAACCGATAGAAACTGTACTGTTCGGTTCCATAAGCTTGATCTTTGTACGCGCGGGAACGTTCATTGCGCAAATACAACGCGCCGATGCGATCGTGCAAAACACGGGGATGTTGTATTTTTTGCATATCGTTTCGAGCCCTTTTATATGGTCACTATGTTCGTGAGTTATAAAAATCGCTTTTATATTGTCGAGCGACGAGCCGAGTGAACGAAGCGAATCGTTTATCGCCTTGCAAGATGCGCCGACATCGATAAGTATCTCATCCTCGCCGTCCTTCAGATAGAAGCAGTTGCCTCCGGACGAGGAAAAAAGTGTATATGCTTTTGCCATTTTGTACCCCCGATCCCGTCAATAGAGCAGATTATACATCATCTGCGGAAGCGGGTAACCGAACGACATCAGCATTATATCAAGAAGCACCGCGAATATCATCGGTAGCGCGAGTAGCGCGCAGGTCGTGGCAAGGTGCTGCCGTTTTTGCTCTTTTGGGTCGTTGCTTTTCGGCTTCTTATCAAACCCTCTGTTCAGAATCGTGAACGCAACGATGAGTATTGATGAGATGGAGATATACGCCATCAAGAGTTCAATGTCATACGGAACGCAAAGCAGAAGATATACCGAAATCGATATTATTGCCCAAACGAGAAGAAGTATCAGTTTCTTTTTGTTAGTCATTAATAAGCTCCTAAGCTATAATGTTGTCGAATTCGATCATACATGCGCCATAGAAACGAACGGAAAGCACACGGCATTTATCTTCGCCGAAAACGGCATCCAGCTTCTTTTTGTATGCCGCAACGTTCTCGTTTTTAACGAACGCTTGAACTGTTCCCGCAAAGCCGCCGCCGTGAACACGCGACACCTCACCCTCTGAGAGTGCGAGTGCGAGCGAAAGCCCTTGTTCTTTCACGTTTGCGGTAGTATATACGTTTTGGAGATATTTGAATGAGGAATTGCCCGATTCGAGAATGACCTCGAAGAATTTGGCGATGTTGCCCTCGTCGAAAGCAGAGACGATGTTGTCAACGCGCTTGTTCTCAGCAAAGAAATGGATAGCGCGAAGCACGGCTCTGTCGCCTGCTTTTTCGCGTAGCGCGGGAATATTTTCGATAAACTCAGCCTCGTTTACCTCACGAAGCACGTCCTTGCCCAACAAACGAGCGATAGTCTTCATTTCGGCGGGTACGGAAGCATAGTCGGGTGTGAGATCGGCGTGGTTTCCTCCGGTATCAACGATACAGAGCGAGTAACCGTAGTCGGAGAGCGTTTTCTCGAATTTGCGAACGATTGGTTCTTTCGGATCGGCAAAATCGATCGTGATAAATCCACCAACGGCACAAGCCGTCTGATCCATTAGTCCGCAAGGCTTTCCGAAGAATATATTTTCTGCTCTTTGAGATGCTTTTGCTATCTCAACTGCACTTATCTTGCCATCGTTGTAGAAATAGTTTTCGATAGTACCGACCATGACCTCGAAAGCGGCGGACGAGGAAAGTCCGCTACCTCTGAGCACGTCGGACGAAGCGTATGCATAGAACGCACCGACATTTCTTCCGTAATCCTCCATAACGGAGCACATACCTGTAATAACAGATTCGGGGCTGCCGTTGCGAACGGAGTCGGGGTTTCTGTTGAACGCATCGGCAGTTATCTCGCCGTAGCCAACGGAATAGAGCTTGATCTTGCTGCCGCCCATCTTTGAGGCAACGGCAACGATATCGAGATCGATCGCCGCGGCAACGACCTTTCCGTAGTTGTGGTCGGTGTGGTTGCCGCAGATCTCGCTTCTTCCGGGAACGGAGAAGATCGAGCAATCGAGATCCCCATAGTTTTTGAGAAACCCGTCCATAATTTCGATATATCTCTCTCTTTGGCGCGGGACTGCGTTTTCGCCATAGAGCTTTTCGAGCGTTTTGTCAAGCTCACCGAGCTTCGTTTTTTCTATCATCAAGCTTACGTTCATACACATAGCCATCCTTATAATAATATATGACTACATTATACCAAAAAAACGAAAAAAGTCAACGAAATACTACCATGTTAGCAGAAAAAACATCTCGATAGCATAAATTATCTAATAAATATATATTGACAAATTGCGGGGGGGTGTTATAATATAATAGAAAAGTAATCAATAATAGGTAATAGTTTTGTTCGAGTTGACCGGAGGAAAATGATGAAGACAAATAGAAGGAGATATTATCTAATTTTTTGGAATGTTTGCGCATAGATCCCTTTGACATAGGGTAGCTATGCGCTTTTTTCATAAAAGGGAACAAATTTTCAACGATTGCGGATTTAATTTTTACAAAATGATTTAAAAAGGAGAGGAATATGAAAACAAAAATCATTGCATTGTTAATGCTTTTGACACTCGTTTTGGCGGCTTGTACACCGAGCGGCGACGTGTCTGATGCAGTGAGTGACGATACTTCAACAAGTGAAACGTTCTTGACAAAAGAGCAAGAAATAGAAAAATATTTATCGGACAACAATAAAGCGACAATTGATATTTTGTCCAAAAACTACAATAGCAAAATATCGATTCCGGATGTGGCGGAAAACATCAGGCATCCCGATGGCCGTGAACAGAGGGTTATGACGCAAAAGTACGTTGAAACAGTTGACAAGGCGATATCATTATTGGAATCTAAAAAGCTTTCTTTGGATGAGGCAAGAACTTTGTTCATATTTGTTTTTGATCATTGGAGTCTATACTTGGAAACAAAAGGTATGAAAAATTCAGCAGATGATTTTCCTGAACTGTATGAAGCACTGATCTATTATTTGAGTGTGGATGAAAAATTAGAAGGAGATCTCAATGCGGCTCTGGATCCGGGATGGTATTGGACAAAAGGCGCGCCATTTGGCAACGCCGACAGACTCGAGAAATAACAACAAAAATGCTTTCCGATCTCGGAAAGCATTTTTCTATTCGTTTTCTTTTTTCTTTTCGGAGTCACGGATGAGACGGGCGAAGATACAGTATATCGCGGCGACGAGAGGTGTTATATTAAAGCCGTCGGCGAGGTTTATTGAAGTGAGCGCCTTTTTCGGCGTTAGGTCGTGCGTGAGCTTTCCGACGAGGTACTTTGTGAGGTATTTATCGTCGGTTATCGTCTTGAGCGCATCGGTGATATCGGGGTTTTTGAGAAGCTCGATATCCTTCACCTCGTCGAGAGCGTCAAGTATCGCATCGTTGAATTCCGAGAGCGAATATGGAATGAGCGGCGAGATGCCGAACACCTTTCCCGTTATCTCCGCAGCGGCGTATATCCAGCTTTTTTTGTGCGACGGACACCTTGAGATGCGCCGTTTTATGAGGCCTATCGCCGAGTCTGCGACGAAATTTTCCGCGATGTTGTTGCTCTTGAATTTTCCGCATATCTTTGCGACAAGCGAGGTGAACTTTCGTTTGTATCGGTCAAAATCATCGGGCAAATAGGTATATTCATCGCCGACAAGTCCTCCGAGCAGCTTCATCGTGTCGAGATATCCGCGCGCCAAGTTGACCTTCGACACGTCGGGATCGAACATCAGAAGAAAGCCGAGGTCGTCACGCGGTACTATTTTGGTTATTTTTATATCCTTCGGGTCGGGTTGGCGCACACCGATGCTGTTTAGCGGGATCACGATCGCTTCCGTTGCACCCATCTGCTTTGCGAGTGACGTTGGAATAACGTCATAAAAACCGCCGTCAACATAGTGCTTGTCGTCGATAATAATGCTTTTCATTGCGGGGAAGACCGCGCTTGAAGCTAAAAGATAATCGATAAATTTTTCCTTCGGGATATCGTTTTTCGTCAGATACATGGGCTTCATCATCGGAAGTTGGACGACTACGAGTCCGAAATCTCTTTTTGACTCATATACCGCGTCAACGTCGAGCGTTTCCTCGAGAAGCCGACGAAGAGGCGTTTGGTCGATACTTCCGCTTTTAACCGTTTTTTCGATAATGCTAATGATAGCATCGCGCGGTGTTTTTAACAGTTCAATGCTTTCTTTGTCATAATCGAGTACCATGTCGGTCGTCACTTTTGACCAAAGCTCGACGGCTGTTTCGAGTGAAGTGTTTTCGCAGGTGAAGAATGCGCCGTTGAGTGAGCCCACCGACGTTCCGCAAACGATATCAAAGTCATATCCTAATTCATATAACGCCGTAACGGCGCCAACTTGGTATGCACCCCTTGAGCCGCCGCCCCCAAGCACAAGCGCGCGTTTTTCTTTTATACTATTATCCATATTATGTCCTTACCGTTGTAAATATAGTAGTACGCATATATTTTACATTATTTTTGCCAAAAAATCAAACCACAGTCTTGAAAAAATGAGATATTTTTTGTATAATCATATCAGTATATGAAAATAAGTTAGGAAAAATGAGAAATACAGCTTCGAACAATATGGCGCTTTCGTCGATTTGCGCCGCGTTAAGCACAGCGTTGCTGACGGTCGGGTTCTATCTCGGTATCGGCGACTTTATATGGTATTTTGCGGCGTCCTTTGTGTTCGTGCCGATGATATGCAAACGGCTTCTTAAGGAAAGTGTGTGCGCGTTTTTCGTTGCAACGGTGCTAGGTTTGATAATGGTCGGCTTCAACTATATCTATATTTTGCCGTTCTTCGTTATTTTCGGATATTATCCGATGCTGTATTATTGGTCGCTGATCAAAATAAAGGGAAATGCACTCCGCAAAATTATAAAGCTTCTTGCGTTTGAATTCGGAATGTTTATGATGTGGCGATTCACATATCTTTTCGTTGGTGAAACGGAGTTTTTGGAAAAATATATGCTTCCGATATTGCTCCTCGTCGGAATCGTGCTTTTTTTCATGTATGACTTTATAATAATGCGATTGATTGCTATCTGCAACTATTATATGCAAAAGGTCACGAAAAAGAAATGAAGATAGACAGATATTATGCCCAAGTGTTTGTTGAGCTTGAGGCGTATGATACCGTCAGACTTTTTAAAAGAGGAGAAGGCTTGACGGTGAGAAATTTCGGGAAAGAACAACGTGTATTCCGCGGCGAACAGTATATCGGGAATATCCGAGGGAAAAAGCGTTCTGTTGTCGGCGCTGTGTTTGGTTTTGTTGATGTTGTTGATGCTGAGTTTTTTAATATGAACGAAAAAGAAGGAGTAATGCTCATTCGTGTAAAAATTAACGATGAGCCGTATAAATAATGTTCCAGCTGCTTGATTTTGCAAAATCACTTCTTTGCGAGGATATCCCGCGCGATGGAGTGCTTGTGGATTTCACAATGGGTAACGGTCATGATACCCTCTATCTTTCGGAGTTGGTTCCCGATGGGAAGGTGTATGCTTTTGACGTACAGGAGATGGCGCTCGTAAATACGAGAAAACTGCTCGATGAACACGGAAAGACCAACGTGACGTTGATAAAAGACAGCCACGAGCATATATTGGAGTATGTAAAAGAGGAGATCGACGGCGGAATGTTCAATCTCGGTTATCTTCCGGGAAGCGACAAGGTGATACATACGATGAGAAAAAGCACTGAGCTCGCGGTGGGCGGTGCGCTCGAGCGACTCAAAAAAGGCGGACATCTCGTTATCTCCGTATATCCCGGTCACGACGAGGGACGGCTTGAGGGGGAGCTGCTTCTGGATATGCTGTCGAAGCTCGACAGAAAGAAATTCTGCGCGATGAATTTCAGAATACTCAACGCCCCAGATTCACCGTTTGTAATAGCAATAGAAAAATATAAAAAATAGTGAGGAAATAAAAATGAAAAAACTGATTTCAATTTTATTGACAGCCATCTTCCTTTTATCGTTGGCGCTTCCGACACTTGCTGTATCCGACGGCGGTGTAAAATCGCTCAAGGAGCTCGGACTTGATTATACGGAAAAGGAATACAAAGACGCTTCGGGCAAAAAGGGAATGACTTATACCTTTGAATATGACCCGAAAAACAGCGACGTACAACCTTATGTCTTTAACTACAACGCCGGCTGGGGCTCGAAGGTGCTCACGTCTGCGAATGCAGTTGTTAAAAAAGGATATAACGTGCTCGGCGGTGTGAACGGTGACTTTTTCTCGATGAGCGACGGTTCATACGGTGTTCTCGTTGGACTCGGTATGTATATCGCGGACGGCAGAATACATCAAACCGCTGTTGGTGCATCGGGCAAGGTTATGGTGTTCGACAGCGAAGGCAAAGCGAGCATCGTTGATTCCAAGCTCAAATATGATATGTTTATAAATGGTGAAAAATGGACAGTGTCTAATTCTTCGCCTCTCACGTTTATCAACAAACGTAGTGATACATGGCAAAACGGAATTTATCTCTGGGATAGCTGTTGCGGAAATAAGACCGACTCTACTCTTCCCGGACTCGAGATAGTTTGCGAGAAGCTCGACAACACGGAAATCTCTGCAGGAAAGACCTGTAGCGCGAAGGTCGTTGACGTCAGAACTGATTCGTTCAATTCCGAATTCGGCCCGAACCAATACGTTCTCTACATAAAGAATGGCTCAAGCTATCAAACAAAAGCAAAAACCATTAAAGTCGGCGACGTTATCGACATCTCTGTCGAGGAGACGATCGCTTCATCAAGAGAAGCTATGTATAATGCAAATGCGTGCATCAGCCTCCTTTATCAGCTCGTTGAAAAAGGTAAGGTAGTTAGCTTGACTTCTATCCCCGCATACACAACGGAACGTCCGCGTACAGGTATCGGTGTTAAAGCGGACGGTAGCATCGTCGTTATCGCGGCTGATGGTGACGGTGCAGGCGCAGGCGGCTCAAAGGGTATGACCGCCGCTACGTTTGCACAACAGTTTTTGGATGCAGGATGCGAATATGCATTTAACCTCGACGGCGGCGGTTCGACAACGGTCGTTGTTAATGATAACGGAACACTCAGCAACGTATTTACACAAAACCGTTCTGTAGGTAACGCATTGTTGTTCGTTGAGCGCAAGGACAAGGACGAGATCGATTCGACCCTCAAAGGTGAACTTAACACCTTGATGAGCACAGTAACCGATAAAATGAAAAAAGAAAACGCCGCTATCAAAACGGCGTATGACAACGCCAACAAGCTTTTGAAAAAAGACAAAGCAATGGACGGCGATTACAGAGACGCGCTTTATGCGCTCAACCAAGCTATCGGCGCAAAAACAAAGCTCGAAGGGCTCGTTGAATCAACATACAAGCTTAGCCCGAAGAAATACACGTTGACCGCGTGGAACGCGATCAAAGAATGTCTTGCTGACGCGAAAGCGGTACTTGCAGACAAAAACTCTGCTACCGCAGATTATAATGAGGCGTTTTATGCATTATCTGCCGCAAACTCGAATGAGGGCGACCTTGCGATGAACGTATCAAGAGGCAAGAAATATACGCGAACAGCGGTTTGGAACGGAAATTATGCCGACGATGCTTTTACAGAGTTGACCGACGGCGGATATGGCGCTGTTGACTATGGCGTACATTGGACGGGATTCCATTCAAGCTTGAAGGAAAGCGATGGATTCTTCAATGTCACGATCGACCTTGGCGAAAAATATGACGGACTCAGCAAATTGGTGATCCAATTCCTCTCCGACGTTGGTGCAGGCGTTCAAATGTCTCCCGATGTGCGCATCCTCGTTTCCGATAAAGCAACGAGCGGTTTCGTTGAGGTTGCGAAGGACACGTCACTTGTAGCGAGAAAAGACGATGCAGGCAACTGGATACGTGAACTTGTCGATGCGGAATTCGATCTCGGCGGCGTAAGCGGCAGATACGTTCAGGTGAAGATAAAATCACTCGGTTCATTCAACTTCTTGTCGGAAATCGACGTATATATGGAACGCACGATCAAAAACGATCCTGTCACGGAAGCACACGAAGACCTCGATAAAATTGGCGGTGAGCAAGGTCCCGACGAGGAAAGCAAGCCGTCAGTCGGCACTGACGAGAGCGAAACGCCCGTAGTGAGCGAACCTGCAGATGAAAGCGAAACACCCGTAGTGAGCGAACCTGCAGACGAAAGCGAAGCGCCCGTAGTGAGCGAATCCGACGATAGCGAGAAAGGCAATAAAACGTGGTTGATCATCGTTGCCGCAGTAGTTGTAGTTGGAGCAGTCGTTGCTGTTGTGCTCATTAAACGCAAAAAATAATTAAAGTTTAGAAATGAGAGCCTCTTTTTAAAAAAAGGGGCTCTCAAACTCTCACCCCAAAAACTAACAGCATCAATATGCTTCTGACTTGATTGGGGCTTTATTACAGTCGTACTCTTGATAGAGCACTCTGAAATCCGATAAAACAAAAAGACGGCGTAAGCCGTCTTTTTTGCGTTTGTTATCCGAACTTTCGAGCGTCTCAACAGTCGCACATCAATCACCACCATCGTTTTTTCGTTTTCACCCTATTGACTTAGCCGCTAAATAGTTATATAATGATATAATAAATTAATTATGTATATTGACTTTTGCTTTGTAATATGTTAATATAGTAAAGTGTTAAAGTAAATGCAAAGGGGCACTATAATGTTTACCATAGATGATAGATTGTTGAAAAATGAGGAGAGAGCAGTTTATAAGCTC